>CALHCK010000034.1 GCA_937936695.1 uncultured Polaribacter sp. | reverse complement strand
AAAACAGGAGATACTTTAACAGCAGAGAAAAGTCCTATTGTTTTAGAATCAATGGATTTTCCAGATCCAGTAATTGGTATTGCTGTAGAGCCTAAAACAAAAGCAGATGTAGATAAATTAGGTATTGGTTTATCAAAATTAGCTGAAGAAGATCCTACGTTTACTGTTCGTTCAGACGAGGCTTCTGGTCAGACTATTATTTCTGGTATGGGAGAGTTACACTTAGATGTAATTGTAGATCGTTTAAAGCGTGAGTTTAAAGTAGAAGTAAATCAAGGTCAACCTCAGGTTGAGTATAAAGAGGCTATTACTGCTGCTGCAGATCACAGAGAGGTTTATAAGAAACAATCTGGTGGACGTGGTAAATTTGCTGATATTGTATTTACAATGGAACCTGCAGATGAAGGTGTTCAAGGTTTACAATTTGAATCTATTATTAAAGGTGGTAACGTTCCAAAAGAATTTGTACCGTCTGTAGAGAAAGGATTTAAAGAAGCAATGAAAAACGGACCATTAGCTGGTTACGAAATGGATTCTATGAAAGTAACTTTAAAGGATGGATCTTTCCACGCAGTGGATTCTGATCAATTATCTTTTGAGTTAGCTGCAAAATTAGGTTATAAAGCTGCTGCAAAAGCTGCTAGAGCTAAAATTATGGAGCCTTTGATGAAATTAGAAGTGCTTACTCCAGAAGAAAACATGGGAGATATAGTAGGAGATTTAAATAGAAGAAGAGGTCAGGTAAATGACATGAGTGATCGTAATGGATCTAAAGTAGTAAAAGCTTTAGTGCCTTTATCAGAAATGTTCGGTTATGTTACTGCTTTAAGAACAATGTCTTCAGGTAGAGCAACTTCTACTATGGAATTTTCACACTATGCAGAAACTCCTTCAAATGTATCAGAAGAAGTAATTGCTAACGCTAAAGGATAATCCTACTAAATTATATAAGATGAGTCAAAAAATTAGAATTAAATTAAAGTCTTACGATTACAATTTAGTAGATAAATCTGCTGAAAAAATTGTTAAGACGGTAAAAAGTACTGGTGCTGTTGTAAACGGACCAATACCATTACCAACACATAAAAAGATTTTTACAGTATTACGTTCTCCACACGTAAACAAAAAATCTAGAGAGCAATTTCAATTAGCTGCTTACAAAAGATTATTAGACATTTATAGTTCTTCTTCAAAAACTATTGATGCTTTAATGAAATTAGAATTACCAAGCGGTGTTGAGGTAGAGATTAAAGTTTAATTACAATAAAATACTAACTTTCGGTTTAATTTTTTTAAACCGAAAGTTTTTTATATTTTTGCAATCCCTAATAATTAGGGAAACCCTTTAATTAATGAAAATTAGTTAAAGATACATGTCTGGAGCGTTTCGCGAAAGAAAAACGGAAAAAACAAAATCAGCGTAGAATTTGTTTTTGCGCTTTTTTTTTACTGAAAAGCAAAAGACAAAATAGAAACTTTAGTTTCAAATAAATAATTATTAATAATAGACGCGCTGGATATATGATCTATCGTCTAAAATTTTAACTTAATGTCTGGGTTAATAGGAAGAAAAATTGGAATGACCAGCTTATTTGATGAAAACGGGAAGAATATTCCTTGTACAGTAATCGAAGCAGGTCCTTGCGTTGTTACCCAAGTCAGAACCGAAGAGGTTGACGGCTACAATGCGTTACAGCTTGGTTTCGATGACAAAAAAGCAAAGAGTTCTAACAAAGCGTTAGATGGCCACTTTAAAAAAGCTGGTACCACTGCTAAGAAAAAAGTCGTTGAATTTCAAGGGTTTGAAGATCAGTACAAATTAGGTGATTCTATTACTGTAGATCATTTTGAAGAAGGCGAGTTTGTCGATGTATCAGGTGTTTCTAAAGGTAAAGGATTTCAGGGTGTTGTAAAACGTCATGGTTTCGGTGGTGTAGGTCAAGCTACTCACGGTCAGCATAACCGTTTAAGAGCTCCTGGTTCTATTGGTGCTGCATCATATCCTGCAAGAGTATTCAAAGGAATGCGTATGGCAGGAAGAATGGGTGGAGATAAAGTGAAAGTACAAAACTTAAGAGTATTAAAAGTAGTTGCTGAAAAGAACTTACTTGTTGTTAAAGGAGCTATTCCTGGACACAAAAATGCTTTTGTAACTATTCAGAAATAATGGAAGTAGCAGTTTTAGATATTACAGGAAAAGATACAGGTAGAAAAGTTGAACTTTCTAAAGATGTATTCGGAGTTGAACCTAATGATCATGCGATCTATTTAGATGTAAAGCAGTACTTAGCTAACCAAAGACAAGGTACTCACAAATCTAAAGAAAGAGCAGAGATTGCTGGTTCTACAAAAAAGATTAAAAAACAAAAAGGAACTGGTACTGCAAGAGCAGGTTCTATCAAGTCTGGTGTTTTTAGAGGTGGTGGACGTATGTTTGGTCCAAGACCAAGAAATTATTCTTTTAAATTGAATAAAAACTTAAAGCGTTTAGCTCGTAAATCTGCTTTAAGTATTCAAGCAAATGATAATAATTTAGTAGTAATTGAAGATTTTACTTTTGATTCTCCAAAGACAAAAAACTTTGTAGATGTTTTAAAAGCATTAGAGTTAGATACTAAAAAATCATTGTTTGTTTTAGGTAATGATAATTCAAATATTTATTTATCATCACGTAATTTAAAAAACTCTAAAGTAGTAAAAGCTTCAGAAATTAATACTTATGGTGTTTTAAACGCTAACAAAGTAGTGTTAACAGAAGGTTCTTTAGAAGGAATTAATACAAATTTAAGCAAATAGGGATTCAAAATGAGTATTTTAATAAAACCTATTATTACGGAAAAAGCTACTAACGATAGTGAATTATTTAATCGTTATGCGTTTGTAGTAGATAAAAAAGCTAATAAATTAGAAATTAAAGATGCTGTTGAATCAGCTTACGGAGTTTCTATTTTAAGCGTTAAGACTTTAAATTACCCAATTCAAAGAAATACTAAGTTTACTAAAAAAGGTTTAGTAACTGGTATTAAGAGTGGGTATAAAAAAGCCATAGTGCAAGTAGCAGAAGGAGAAAGTATTGATTTTTATAACAATCTTTAAGAAAAAGACAAATGTCAGTTAGAAAATTAAAACCAATAACACCAGGTCAGCGTTTTAGAGTTGTAAATGGGTTCGACACCATAACAACTGATAAGCCGGAGAAAAGTTTACTTGCTCCGAAAAAAAGATCTGGAGGTCGAAACAGTCAGGGTAGAATGACAACTCGTAATATAGGAGGTGGTCATAAACAAAGATACCGTATTATCGATTTTAAAAGAGATAAAAATGGTATTCCTGCTACAGTAAAAACTATAGAGTACGATCCAAACCGTACTGCATTTATTGCTTTACTTAGTTATGCTGATGGAGAAAAGCGTTATGTAATTGCACAAAACGGTTTAAAAGTAGGTCAAACTATTATTTCAGGAAACAACATTGCACCAGAAATTGGAAACGCAATGCCTTTAAGCGAAATTCCTTTAGGAACTACAATTTCATGTATAGAATTACGTCCAGGTCAAGGAGCTGTTATGGCTCGTTCTGCTGGTTCTTTTGCTCAGTTAATGGCAAGAGATGGTAAATATGCAACAGTTAAGTTACCTTCTGGTGAAACAAGATTAATCTTGTTAACATGTCTTGCTACAATTGGAGTTGTATCTAACTCAGATCATCAATTATTAGTATCTGGTAAAGCAGGTAGAAGAAGATGGTTAGGTAGAAGACCAAGAGTTAACGCTGTAAGAATGAATCCAGTTGATCACCCAATGGGAGGTGGTGAAGGACGTTCTTCAGGAGGTCATCCAAGATCTAGAAACGGTATACCTGCTAAAGGTTACAAAACAAGATCTAAGACTAAAGCTAGTAATAAGTATATTATAGAACGTAGAAAGAAATAATTAAGTTATGGCAAGATCATTAAAAAAAGGACCTTACGTTCACTATAAATTAGAGAAAAAAGTGTTAGCTAATGTAGAGGCTGGTAACAAAACAGTAATCAAAACTTGGTCAAGAGCAAGTATGATTACTCCAGATTTTGTAGGACAAACGATTGCTGTTCATAACGGACGTCAGTTTGTACCAGTATATGTTACTGAAAACATGGTAGGGCATAAATTAGGCGAATTTTCACCAACTCGTTCTTTTAGAGGACACGCTGGTGCAAAAAATAAAGGAAAAAAATAAGTAGGCAATGGGAGTTCGTAAAAAAAATATGGCAGATCAGTTAAAAGCAGCAAAAAAGCAACGTGCTTTTGCTAAGCTTACTAACTGTCCTACATCACCAAGAAAAATGCGTTTAGTAGCGGATCAAGTTAGAGGAGTAGAAGTTGAAAAAGCTTTACAAATCTTAAAATTTAGTCCAAAAGAAGCATCTATTAATTTAGAAAAATTGTTATTGTCTGCAATTGCAAACTGGCAAGCTAAAAACGAAGATGCATCAATAGAAGACGCAGGTTTATTTGTTAAGTCTATTTGTGTAGACAGCGCAGGAATGTTAAAAAGATTAAGACCAGCTCCACAAGGGCGTGCTCATAGAATTCGTAAGCGTTCTAACCACGTTACTTTAGAGTTAGGTAGTAAAAATTTAAGTAATTAATCAAAGTAGAAATGGGACAAAAAACTAATCCAATAGGAAATCGTTTAGGAATCATCAGAGGTTGGGAATCTAACTGGTACGGTGGTAATGACTACGGAGATAAAATTGCTGAAGATGATAAAATAAGAAAGTATGTAAATGCTAGATTATTTAAAGCAAGTGTATCAAGAGTAATAATAGAGCGTACTTTAAAACTTGTAACCGTTACTATCACTACAGCACGTCCAGGTATCATTATTGGTAAAGGAGGTCAAGAGGTAGACAAGTTAAAAGAAGAGCTTAAGAAAATTACTGGTAAAGAAGTTCAAATTAACATATTTGAAATTAAACGTCCAGAGTTAGATGCTAAATTAGTAGCAACTAGTATTGCACGTCAAATAGAAAATAGAATTTCTTATAAAAGAGCTACAAAGATGGCTATTCAGGCTACTATGCGTATGAATGCTGAAGGAATTAAAGTTCAGCTTTCTGGTCGTTTAAATGGAGCAGAAATGGCACGTTCAGAGCACTATAAAGAAGGTAGAATACCTTTATCTACTTTTAGAGCAGATATAGATTATGCACTTGTAGAAGCTCATACTCAATACGGAAGATTAGGTATTAAAGTATGGATTATGAAGGGTGAGGTTTATGGAAAAAGAGAATTATCTCCATTAGTTGGCTTGTCTAAAAAGCAAGGTGGTAATAAAGGTGGTGATAGATCTAAGCGTCAACCTCGTAGAAGAAAATAATTTTTAAAATTAGAAATTAAAAATGTTACAGCCAAAAAGAGTAAAATACCGTAAGGTACAGAAGGCGAAAGGGAATATGACTGGTAATTCTCAAAGAGGAAATCAACTTTCTAATGGAATGTTTGGTATTAAATCTTTAGATCAGAACTTATTAACTTCTCGTCAAATAGAAGCAGCTCGTATCGCGGCAACTCGTCATATGAAAAGAGAAGGTCAGTTATGGATTAAAATATTTCCAGACAAGCCTATCACTAAAAAGCCTTTAGAGGTACGTATGGGTAAGGGTAAAGGAGCACCAGATCATTTTGTTGCAGTTATTAAACCAGGTAGAGTTTTGTTTGAAGTTGGTGGAGTACCAATTGAAGTAGCAAAAGAAGCTTTACGTTTAGCAGCTCAAAAACTTCCTGTAAAAACGAAGTTTATTATAGCAAGAGATTTTGATATTAACGCATAATTCTAAAAGAAATGAAACAATCAGAAATAAAAGAATTATCTACAGCAGATCTTAATGAGAAGTTGGGAGCGTTGCAAAAGAATTATACTGATCTTAAGGTTTCACATGCAATAACTCCTATGGAGAACCCATTGCAATTAAGAAGCTTAAGAAGAACTGTAGCAAGAATTGCAACAGAATTAACAAAAAGAGAATTACAATAATTCTATAGTCAGTTTTAAAGATGGAAAAAAGAAATCTTAGAAAAGAGAGAATTGGTGTTGTTTCTAGTAGCAAAATGGAGAAATCTATTGTTGTATCTGAAACAAAAAGAGTAAAACACCCAATGTACGGAAAGTTCGTATTAAAGACTAAGAAGTATGTTGCACACGACGAAAAGAATGATTGCAACGAAGGAGATACTGTTAGGATCATGGAAACTAGACCTATGAGTAAATCTAAACGTTGGAGATTAGTAGAAATCCTAGAAAGAGCTAAATAATATGTTACAAACAGAATCAAGATTAAAAGTAGCAGATAATACTGGAGCTAAAGAAGTTTTAGTAATTAGAGTTTTAGGAGGTACAAAAAAACGTTACGCAAGTATTGGAGACAAGATTGTTGTAACTGTTAAATCTGCAACTCCTAACGGAACTGTAAAAAAAGGTCAAGTATCTAGAGCAGTTGTTGTAAGAACTAAAAAAGAAGTTAGACGTAAAGACGGATCTTATATCAGATTTGATGATAATGCATGTGTACTTTTAAATCCTACAGAGGAGATGAGAGGAACTCGTGTATTTGGACCTGTGGCTCGTGAACTTCGTGAGAAACAATTCATGAAAATAGTATCATTAGCACCTGAAGTGCTTTAAATCATTAATAAAATGAAGAAGTTCAAAATAAAATCAGGAGATACTGTAAAAGTAATTGCAGGAGATCATAAAGGATCTGAAGGTAAAGTTTTACAAATCATTAAGGATAAAGATAGAGTATTAGTAGAAGGTGTAAACTTAGTTTCTAAGCACACTAAACCAAGTGCTCAAAATCCTCAAGGTGGTATTGTAAAAAAAGAAGCTTCATTACATATATCTAACGTAATGTTAGTAGAAGATGGTGTTGCTGTAAGAGTAGGTTATCAAGTTGATGGAGGTACTAAATCTAGAATCTCTAAAAAAACTAAAAAATAAGAATAATCATGAGTTACGTACCAAGATTAAAAGCAGAATACAAAGAAAGAGTAATAAGTGCTCTTACTGAAGAATTCAGTTATAAAAATGTAATGCAAGTACCTAAATTAGAAAAGATTGTTGTTTCTAAAGGTGTTGGTGCTGCAATTGCAGATAAGAAATTAATAGATTATGCCTTAGAAGAATTGACTAAAATTACTGGTCAAAAAGCTATTGCTACTTTATCTAAAAAAGATGTTGCTGCATTTAAATTACGTAAAGGAATGCCAATTGGTGTTAAAGTTACTTTACGTGGAGACAAAATGTACGAGTTTTTAGACAGATTAGTTACAGCATCTTTACCTCGTGTAAGAGACTTTAACGGTATAAAAGCTAACGGATTTGATGGTAGAGGTAATTACAATTTAGGAATTACTGAACAAATCATTTACCCAGAGATTAATATTGATCAAGTTAAAAAAATCAATGGAATGGATATTACTTTTGTAACATCTGCAGACACTGATAAAGAAGCGAAATCATTATTAGGAGAATTAGGTTTACCATTCAAAAAAAATTAAGAAATGGCTAAAGAATCAATGAAAGCTCGTGAACGTAAAAGAGCTAAGACAGTTGCAAAATATGCTGAAAAAAGAAAAGCTTTAAAAGAAGCTGGAGATTATGAAGCATTGCAGAAATTACCAAAAAATGCTTCACCTATTAGAATGCATAATAGATGTAAGTTAACAGGTCGTCCAAAAGGATATATGAGACAATTTGGTATTTCTCGTGTTACGTTTAGAGAAATGGCAAATCAAGGTTTAATACCAGGTGTTAAAAAGGCAAGTTGGTAGAAAATTTAAATAAAGCTTAAAAATAAAAATAGAATGCGTATATTTGCGCGCTCTATTTTTTTTGAGTATAAGAATTTTAACTGATTATAGGTTCAATTTTCACAGTGCAAACTGTAGGTAAAATAGAGATAATTGAAAACCGTAATCGCAATTTTATATTAATATGTATACAGATCCAATCGCGGATTTTCTTACAAGAGTAAGAAATGCTATCGCAGCAGGACACAGAGTAGTAGAAGTGCCAGCTTCAAATTTGAAAAAGGCAATGACTAAAATTTTGTTTGATCAAGGGTATATTTTAAGTTATCAGTTTAATGACAATACTGTTCAGGGAACTATTAAGATAGCTTTAAAATATGACAGAGAAACAAAAGAATCAGTAATTAGAAAAATTCAACGTATCAGTACACCTGGTTTACGTAAGTATGTTAGTTGTGCAGAATTGCCACGAGTACTTAACGGTCTTGGTATTGCTATTGTTTCTACATCTAAAGGTGTAATGACAAACAAAAAAGCACGTCAAGAAAATGTTGGAGGAGAAGTTTTATGTTACGTTTATTAAACCTAAAAGATGAGTAGAATAGGAAAAAATCCCGTTAGCATCCCACAAGGTGTAGATGTAAACATTAACGATAATGTAGTAACTGTAAAAGGAAAATTAGGTGAGTTAACTCAAACAATTTCTGAAGGTATTACAGTAAAAATTGAAGATGGTTCTGTAGTTTGTAACAGAGCGTCTGAAAGTAAAGACCATAAAGCACAACACGGTTTAATGAGATCTTTGATCAATAACATGATTCAAGGAGTTTCTAAAGGTTGGACTAAGGAATTAGAATTGGTAGGAGTAGGTTATAGAGCTTCTAATCAAGGACAAAAATTAGATTTAGCTTTAGGATTTTCTCATAATATTGTTTTAGAATTAGCTCCAGAAGTTAAGGTTGAGACAGTATCTGAAAAAGGGAAAAATCCAATCGTTAAGTTATCTTCTTTTGATAAACAATTAGTAGGGCAAGTAGCTGCGAAAATTAGAGGTTTCCGTAGACCAGAGCCATACAAAGGAAAAGGAGTTAAGTTTGTAGGTGAAGTATTAAGAAGAAAAGCAGGTAAATCTGCATAATAATATAGCATTATGGCATTATCAAAGCTAGAAAGAAGATCTAGAATTAAGCGTAGAATTAGAAAAATTATATCTGGTACTGCTACAAAACCAAGATTATCGGTTTACAGAAGTAACAAAGAAATTTACGCTCAATTGGTAGACGATGTAAACGGAGTTACAATAGCTTCAGTTTCATCTAGAAATATAAAAGCAAATACAAAAGCAGAGGCTGCTTTATCTGTTGGTAAAAGTATCGCAGAAAAAGCTACTAAAGCTGGTATAGAAACAGTTGCTTTCGATAGAAATGGTTATTTATACCATGGTAGAGTTAAAGTATTAGCTGACGCTGCAAGAGAAGCTGGTTTAAAATTTTAAGAAATTATGCAAGGTTATAAAAACGTAGAAAGAGTTAAACCAAGCGGATTAGAGCTTGTAGATAGATTAGTAGGAGTACAACGTGTTACTAAAGTAACAAAGGGTGGTAGAGCATTTGGTTTCTCTGCTATTGTTGTTGTTGGTGATGGTAACGGTGTTGTTGGACACGGTTTAGGAAAATCTAAAGACGTATCTTCAGCAATTGCAAAAGCAGTTGAAGATGCAAAGAAAAATTTAATTAGAATACCTATTTTAGAAGGTACTTTACCTCATGAGCAAAAAGGTAAGTTTGGTGGTGCAAAAGTATTTATCAAACCAGCTTCTCCTGGTACAGGGGTAATTGCTGGGGGTGCAGTACGTGCGGTATTAGAATCTGTAGGAGTACATGATGTATTATCTAAGTCTCAAGGTTCTTCTAACCCACATAATGCAGTAAAAGCTACTTTTGATGCTTTATTACAATTGCGTAGTGCAAGTGTAATTGCAAAACAAAGAGGTATATCTTTAGAGAAAGTATTTAACGGATAAATCTAAGAACGATGGCAAAAATAAAAGTAACACAAGTTAAGAGTCAAATCGGGCGTCTACAGAATCAAAAAAGAACTTTAGAGGCATTAGGTTTACGTAAAATAAACCAAACTGTAGTACATGAGGCAACTCCATCTATAGTAGGTATGGTAAATACAGTTAAACACTTAGTTTCTTTTGAAGAAATTAAATAAGAAATTATAAAAAATGAGTTTACATAATTTAACACCTGCAGAGGGTTCCATTAAAAAAGGAAAAAGAATTGCAAGAGGTGAAGGTTCTGGTAAAGGTGGTACCGCTACAAGAGGTCACAATGGTCAGAAATCTCGTTCTGGTTATTCTAAGAAAATTGGTTTCGAAGGAGGGCAAATGCCACTTCAAAGACGTGTACCAAAATTCGGTTTTACTAATATAAACCGTAAAGAGTATCAAGGTATCAACTTAGATAAGTTACAAGCTTTAGTTGATAGTGGTAAAATAACAGATACAGTAAATTTAGATATTTTAATAGCTAACAGATTAGCTAGAAAAAATGACCTAGTAAAAATATTAGGGAATGGAGAATTAAAAGCTAAATTAAACATAACTGTACATAAATTTACAGCATCAGCAAAATCTGCTATTGAAGCAGCTGGAGGAGAAGCTGCTACTTTATAAGAACCGTAAATCATGAATTTTATGAATAAATTAAAAGATATTTTTAGTATTAAAGAGTTAAAAGATAAAATTCTTTTAACTGTCTTATTAATTGCTGTATACCGTTTTATGGCTTCAGTACCTTTACCAGGTGTAGATCCTTTACAATTATCAGCATTAAAAGAAAGTACTTCAGGTGGTCTTTTAAGTTTATTAAATGCATTTACAGGTGGTGCATTTGCTAGAGCGTCAGTAATGGCACTTGGTATAATGCCTTATATTTCTGCATCTATTGTAGTACAGTTAATGGGTATTGCGGTACCTTATTTACAAAAATTGCAAAAAGATGGAGAAAGTGGAAGAAAGAAAATTACACAAATAACGAGATGGCTAACTATAGCCATTACATTGGTACAGGCACCAACATATATTACCGCTATAAAAACTCAATTTGGTTTAGGACCAGAAGCTTTTTTAGTTAGTGGTTTTACTTTTTGGCTTTCATCTATTATCATTTTAACAGCGGGTACAATATTTGCTATGTGGTTAGGAGAAAGAATTACTGAAAAGGGTATTGGTAACGGTATATCATTATTAATTACAGTTGGTATTATTGCTAACTTTCCAGGATCATTTATTCAAGAATTTCTGTCTAAAACAGAAAATGCTGGAGGTGGTGGAATTATGATGATTTTACTAGAAATACTTATTTGGTTTGTAGTTATTTTGTTAACTGTTTTATTAGTTACTGCCGTTAGAAAAATTAGCGTTCAGTATGCAAGAAGAACAGTTGCAGGTACTATTGAAGATGTTGCGGGTTCTAGAGATTATATACCTCTTAAATTAAATGCAGCAGGTGTAATGCCAATTATTTTTGCACAAGCTATTATGTTTTTACCATTAGCATTAGGACAAAAGTTTCCTGCGCTTTCTGGTTTAACAAATCCTAATGGTTGGCAATACAATGTAATTTTTGCATTACTAATCGTTATTTTTAGTTATTTCTATACAGCTATTACTATTCCTACGAACAAGATGGCTGAAGATTTAAAAAGAAGTGGTGGTTTTATACCAGGTGTAAAACCAGGAGAAGATACAGCAAATATGCTAGATTCTATCTTGTCTAAAATCACATTTCCTGGATCATTATTTTTAGCAGCTTTATCTATACTACCTGCTATTGCAACACAATTTGGTGTTCAGCAAGGTTGGGCCATGTTTTATGGAGGTACCTCTTTAATTATTATGGTTGGTGTAGCTATAGATACAATGCAACAAATTAATTCGTATTTATTAAATAGTCATTATGATGGTTTAATGAAAACGGGTAGTAGTAATAGAAAATCGAATAAATAATATGGCTAAACAATCAGCAATTCAACAAGACGGAACAATAACAGAAGCTTTATCAAATGCAATGTTTCGTGTAGAATTAGAAAATGGACATATTGTAACGGCACACATTTCAGGTAAAATGCGTATGCATTATATTAAGTTATTACCAGGAGATAAGGTAAAGTTAGAAATGAGTCCGTACGATTTATCAAAAGCAAGAATTACTTACAGATACTAAAAAACAAAACAGATGAAAGTTAGAGCATCAGTTAAAAAAAGAAGTGCCGACTGCAAAATAGTTCGCAGAAAAGGTAGATTATACGTAATTAACAAACAAAATCCTAGATTTAAACAAAGACAAGGGTAATGGCAAGAATAGCAGGTATTGATATTCCAAAGAATAAAAGAGGTGTTATTTCTTTAACATATATCTTTGGTATAGGAAGCAGCAGAGCTAAAAAAGTTTTAGCAGCAGCAAAAGTAGATGAGAACATTAAAGTTCAAGATTGGACAGATGATCAAATCGCAGCAATTAGAGAACAAGTAGGATCTTTTACAATTGAAGGAGAATTACGTTCTGAGGTACAGTTAAACATCAAACGTTTGATGGATATTGGATGTCAAAGAGGTATCCGTCACAGACTTGGTTTACCATTAAGAGGGCAAAGAACTAAGAATAACTCTCGTACAAGAAAAGGTAAGAGAAAAACTGTAGCTAACAAGAAAAAATAAGTTAGATAAAGTAATAAAGATCTAGCAGTAGCTAAATGTTACAAGGTTAGAAAACTAAATTACTAAAACTGAAAAATTATGGCAAAAGCAAGTTCAAAAAAACGTAAAGTAATAATTGAAGCAATTGGAGAAGCTCACGTAACAGCATCTTTTAACAACATCATTATTTCTTTAACAAATAAAAAAGGTGACGTTATTTCTTGGTCATCTGCAGGTAAAATGGGTTTTAGAGGTTCTAAAAAGAATACTCCTTACGCAGCTCAATTAGCAGCAGAAGATTGTGCAAACGTTGCAAAAGAGGCTGGTTTACGTAAAGTAAAAGTTTATGTAAAAGGACCGGGTAATGGTAGAGAATCTGCAATTAGATCTATACATAATGCAGGTATCGAAGTAACTGAAATTATTGACGTTACACCAATTCCTCATAATGGATGTCGTCCTCCTAAGAGAAGAAGAGTATAATTAAATATTTTAACAAGGTAGGATAAAGATTATCGAAGGAGTAAGCCTTAATTCATAACCCCTATCTAAAACAAAAAAGAAATGGCAAGATATACAGGACCAAAAACTAAAATTGCTCGTAAGTTTGGTGAAGCAATTTTTGGAGATGATAAAAACTTTGAAAAAAGAAATTTCCCTCCAGGACAGCATGGTAATGCTAGAAGAAGAGGAAAAAAATCTGAATATGCTACTCAGTTAATGGAGAAGCAAAAAGCTAAATATACTTATGGTATTTTAGAGCGTCAATTCAGTAACTTATTCAAAAAAGCATCTGCATCTCAAGGAATTACTGGTGAAATCTTATTACAATTATGTGAATCTCGTTTAGATAACGTTGTTTACAGAATGGGAGTTTCTAATTCTAGAAGCGGAGCTCGTCAGTTAGTATCTCACAGACACATTACAGTTAACGGAGAAATTGTTAACATACCTTCATATAGCTTAAAAGCTGGTGATGTTGTAGCTGTAAGAGAAAAGTCTAAATCTTTAGTAGCTATTGAAAATGCATTAGCATCTAACAGTAATGTATTTGAATGGTTAACTTGGAATAATGACACAAAAACTGGAACTTTTGTAAAAGCACCAGAAAGATTACAGATTCCTGAGAACATCAAAGAACAATTAATCGTAGAATTATATTCTAAGTAATAAATTATTAATATTGCTGTTTAGCCAAAGGGTTTATTTGTAATTCTTCAGACTTATAAACCGCGCAACTAAATAGCAATTAAAAAGAAGAACAATGGCAATTTTAAATTTTCAAAAACCAGATAAAGTTATATTAATTGAATCTACAGATTTTAAAGGTAGATTTGAGTTTAGACCTTTAGAACCAGGTTTTGGATTAACAATAGGTAATGCTTTAAGAAGAGTACTTTTATCTTCTTTAGAAGGTTTTGCTATTACATCATTAAGAGTTGATGGTGTAGAGCATGAGTTTTCTACAGTTCCTGGAATTGTGGAAGATGTAACAGAAATCATCTTAAACTTAAAACAAGTACGTTTTAAAAAACAGATAGAAGATACAGATAGAGAAACTGTTTCAATATCTTTATCAGGTCAAGAGCAATTTACCGCAGGAGATTTACAGAAATTTATTTCAGGTTTTCAAGTATTAAATCCAGATTTAGTTATTTGTAACATGGATAAATCTGTAAAATTAAATGCAGAAATTACCATAGAAAAAGGTAGAGGATTTGTACCTGCAGAAGAAAATAAAAAAGCTACTGCACCAATAGGAACAATTTTTACCGACTCTATTTACACACCAATTAAGAATGTAAAATATGCAATCGAAAATTACCGTGTAGAGCAAAAAACGGATTATGAAAAATTAGTATTTGATATAGATACTGATGGATCTATCAATCCAAAAGATGCATTAACTGAGGCTGCAAAAATATTAATTCACCACTTTATGTTATTCTCTGATGAGCGTATTACTTTAGAGGCTGATGAAATTGCACAAACAGAAACGTATGATGAAGAATCATTACATATGCGTCAATTATTAAAAACTAGATTAATCGATATGGATTTATCTGTCAGAGCTTTAAATTGTTTAAAAGCCGCAGAAGTAGATACATTAGGAGATTTAGTTTCTTTTAATAAAAGTGATTTAATGAAGTTTAGAAACTTTGGAAAGAAATCATTAACAGAACTAGAAGAATTAGTTATTGTTAAAGGTTTAAGTTTTGGAATGGATTTAACAAAATACAAATTAGATAGAGATTAACCTTTCATAGTTTGCTCCTCAAAGTGGGTTGATGCAAGATGAAAGTATAAAACAAACGTCAAAATGAGACACGGAAAAAAACACAATCATTTAGGAAGAAAGACAGCGCATAGAAAGGCGATGTTAGCTAATATGGCATGTTCTTTAATAGAACACAAGCGTATTAACACTACAGTGGCTAAAGCAAAAGCAATAAGAACTTTTATTGAGCCATTAATTACAAAATCTAAAGCAGATACAACTCATAACAGACGTATTGTATTCTCTTATTTACGTAATAAATATGCTGTTACAGAATTATTTAAAGAAATATCTGTAAAAGTAGCAGACAGACCAGGAGGTTACATTCGTATTATTAAGTTAGGAAACCGTCAGGGAGATAATGCTCCTATGGCAATGGTAGAACTTGTTGATTACAACGAAATTTACAACCCTAAAGGTACAAAAGCTAAGAAATCTACTCGTAGAGGAAGAAGCAAAAAAGCAGACGCTACTCAAGTAGAAGAAACAGCAACAGACGTAAAATCTGAAGAATAAGAGATGAAAATTTTTTAATTCATATTAAAGGGATAAACGTTTACGTTTATCCCTTTTTTTATATTTTTACAGCATTAATTAGAATAGAAAACACAAGTTAGTATCAATGAAATATCAAACACGCAAAAAAGCATTAGTTTTATTAGCTGATGGAACAATTTTTTACGGAAAATCTGTTGGAATAGAAGGAACGTCTACAGGAGAAATCTGTTTTAACACAGGTATGACAGGTTATCAAGAAATCTTTACAGATCCTTCATATTCTGGACAATTAATGGTTGCAACTAATGCACATATTGGTAATTACGGAGTTAATGATAACGAAGTAGAGTCTGATGGTATTAAAATAGCAGGTTTAATTTGTAGAAATTTTAGTTTTACTCATTCTAGAGTAGATTCTAATGGAAATTTAAAAGATTGGTTTGTTAAACATAATTTAGTTGCAATTTCTGATGTTGATACTAGAGCTTTAGTAGCTTATATTAGAGATAATGGAGCTATGAATGCAATTATTTCTACAGATGTAGATAATATTGATGCTTTAAAAAAGCAATTAGCAACCGTACCAAGTATGGAAGGTTTAGATTTAGCATCTAAAGTATCTACAAAAGAGCCTTACTTTGTTGGTGATGAAAATTCTGAGATTAAAATATCTGCACTAGATATTGGTATAAAAAAGAATATTTTAAG
Organism: uncultured Polaribacter sp.; assembly: GCA_937936695.1. Lineage (GTDB taxonomy): Bacteria > Bacteroidota > Bacteroidia > Flavobacteriales > Flavobacteriaceae > Polaribacter. The sequence goes on along the minus strand of CALHCK010000034.1, from coordinate 15,862 downwards.
AAATTTAGTAAAAAGAGGAGCTTACGTAAAGGTTTTCCCCCATAATACATCTTTTAAAGATTTATCAGCATTTAATCCTGATGGATATTTTATTTCTAACGGACCTGGAGATCCAGAACCTTTAGTAGAGGCACAATCTGTGGCAAAAGAAATTATTGCTAAAAACTTACCGTTATTTGGTATTTGTTTAGGACATCAAGTAATTGCTTTATCTCAAGGTATATCAACCTATAAAATGCATAATGGTCACAGAGGTATTAACCACCCTGTTATGAATTTATTGACAGGTAAAGGTGAGATTACTTCTCAAAATCATGGTTTTGCCATTAATAGAGAAGAAGCAGAGGCAAATGAAAATATAGAAATTACACATGTTCATTTAAATGACCAAACAGTTGCTGGTATACGTTTAAAAGACAAGAATGTATTTTCTGTACAATATCATCCAGAAGCAAGCCCTGGACCACATGATTCAGAATATTTATTCGATCAGTTTATCGAAAATATAAAAGCAGTTAAAAAGGCTTAATCGTAACTTAATTGCATTTCGTCTACACTTAATCGCAATTAAGCAAAAAGAAAAAAAAATAAATCAAATAAAGCATATCTTTGAAGTGTGATGTAAAAATCACATTCTTTTTCATAGCAATTTTCCCACTCATTTTTAATGAGTGGGTTTTTTTTTAAGTAGATTTTTTAGTAAACGTTTTCGTAATTTATTTAGTTGATATTACGGAATGCTAGACCCTTTTTTGTATTTTAGCGAAATTGAAAAAAATATTAAAAATCAATTTAAAAATAAAAAAATGAGCATTATTATTAGCGTTCACGCACGTCAAATTTTTGATTCAAGAGGTAATCCTACAGTAGAAGTAGATGTAACTACAGAAAATGGAGTATTAGGAAGAGCTGCTGTACCATCTGGAGCTTCTACAGGAGAACACGAAGCTGTAGAGTTAAGAGATGGTGGTAAAGATTACATGGGTAAAGGAGTCTTAAAAGCTGTAGAGAATGTAAATAAAATTATTGCTGAAGAACTTTTAGGAGTTTCTGTATTTGAACAAAATACAATTGATCAGTTAATGATTGATTTAGATGGTACTCCTAACAAATCTAAATTAGGAGCTAATGCTATTTTAGGAGTGTCTTTAGCTGCTGCTAAAGCTGCTGCTAATGAATTAGGTTTACCATTATATAGATACGTAGGTGGTGTTTCTGCAAACACATTACCAGTACCTATGATGAATATTATTAACGGAGGTTCTCACTCAGATGCACCTATTGCATTTCAAGAATTTATGGTGATGCCAGTAAAGGCAGAAACTTTTTCTGAAGCAATGAAAATGGGATCTGAAATCTTTCATAATTTAAAGAAAGTTTTACACGACAGAAACTTATCTACTGCAGTAGGAGATGAAGGTGGTTTTGCACCAACTTTAGATGGTACAGAAGATGCTATTGAAACTATTGCTTTAGCAGTTAAAAATGCGGGTTATTCTTTTGGTGATGAAATTAAAATTGCATTAGATTGTGCTGCTGCAGAATTTTATGTTGATGGTAAATATGATTACACAAAGTTTGAAGGAGATAAAGGTAAAGTTCGTTCTAGTAAAGAACAAGCTGATTATTTAGCAGAATTATCTGAAAAATACCCTATTATTTCTATTGAAGATGGTATGGACGAAAATGACTGGGAAGGATGGAAATATTTAACTGAGAAAATTGGTGATAAAGTACAATTAGTAGGAGACGATTTATTTGTAACAAATGTAGAGCGTTTATCTAGAGGTATAGAGAGTAATACAGCAAATTCTATTTTAATTAAAGTAAACCAAATTGGTAGTTTAACAGAAACTATTGCTGCTGTAAACATGGCTAAAAATGCTGGTTATACATCTGTAATGTCTCACAGATCTGGTGAAACAGAAGATAATACAATTGCAGATTTAGCAGTTGCATTAAACTGTGGTCAAATTAAAACAGGTTCTGCTTCTCGTTCTGATAGAATGGCAAAATATAATCAATTATTACGTATTGAAGAAGAATTAGGCGGAACTGCATATTTCCCGAAAGAAAACGCATTTAAAATTTAATCTTTTTTTTATGCAAAAATTATAGCCTCATAAATTTTATGAGGCTTTTTTTATGAACTTAATATATATGTTAAAGATATTTAAAAATATCTTAAAACTATAAGAGCATATTTTTAAAACTCTTTTAAATATGGTATATTCGCACTACAATTTTAAAAAACCGATCAATAAATGTCAGATATAGCAAAGTTACAAATAGGAGATAATTCGTATGAATTTCCTCTTGTAAAAGGAACAGAAAATGAAGTTGCAATAAATATTAAAACTCTAAGAGGTGCAACAAATGGAGTGATAACTATTGATCCTGGTTACAAAAACACAGGTTCTTGTGAAAGTGCTATAACTTTCTTAGATGGAGAAAAAGGAATTTTAAGATATAGAGGTTATTCTATTGAAGAATTAGCTGATAAAGCAGATTTTTTAGAAGTTGCATACGCTTTAATTTTTGGTGATTTACCAAATAAAGAAGAATTAGAAAAATTTCATAGTGATATTAAAGCACAGTCTGTTGTAGATGATGATGTTAAAAAAATTATAGATGCTTTTCCTAAGACAGCACATCCAATGGGTGTTTTATCATCTTTAACAAGTGCTTTAACAGCTTTCAATCCTTCGTCAGTAAATGTAGATTCTGAAGAGGATATGTATAAATCTATTGTTAGAATTTTAGGTAAATTTCCTGTGTTAGTAGCATGGACAATGCGTAAGAAACAAGGTTTACCATTAAATTACGGATCTTCATCTTTAGGTTATGTAGAAAACATCTTAAAAATGATGTTTGAAAAGCCTAATGAAGAGTATGTAATGAGTCCTATTATTAAAAATGCTTTAGATAAATTATTAATTTTACATGCAGATCATGAGCAAAACTGTTCTACATCTACTGTAAGAATTGTAGGTTCTTCTCATGCTGGTTTATTTGCATCTTTATCTGCAGGTATTTCTGCGCTTTGGGGGCCATTACATGGTGGTGCTAACCAAGCTGTATTAGAAATGTTAGAAGCTATTAAAGAAGATGGTGGAGATACAAAGAAATACATGGCTAAAGCAAAAGATAAAAACGATCCGTTTAGATTAATGGGCTTTGGACACCGTGTTTATAAAAACTTTGATCCTAGAGCAACTATAATTAAAGCTGCAGCAGATGAAGTTTTAAATGATTTAGGTGTTAATGATCCTATCTTAGAAATAGCAAGAGGTTTAGAGCAAGAAGCTTTAAATGATCCTTATTTTGTTGATAGAAAATTATATCCTAACGTAGATTTCTATTCAGGAATTATATACAGAGCTATGGGTATTCCTGTAGAAATGTTTACTGTAATGTTTGCATTAGGTAGGTTACCAGGTTGGATTGCTCAATGGAAAGAAATGAGATTAAAGAAAGAACCAATCGGACGTCCACGTCAAATTTATACTGGTGAAAATTTAAGAGATTTTACAAGTATTGAAAAGAGATAATATCTATATTATTGATTACATAAAAAAGCTTCATAAATTAATTTATGAAGCTTTTTCTATTTTATAAAAGTAAATTAAAACAGTTGTTAATACCAACGTTTCTTTTTCTTCTTAGAAGCTTCAGATTTTCTACCTTTTTTATGTTTACTTATTGTATTTGGTTGTTTCTTTTTATGTTTTGGTTTTTGTATAACGTACGGATGTTCATCAATAACTTTAATAGGTTTTTGTATTAAAGATTCTATTAGTTTGATGTAGCCATTTTCGTCTGGAGAACAAAATGAAAAAGCGATACCAGATTTACCTGCTCTACCTGTTCTACCAATTCTGTGTACATAAGTTTCTGGTATATTAGGAATATCAAAATTAATAATAGCATCTATTTTAGAAATATCAATACCTCTTGCAGCAACATCTGTAGCAATTAATATATTAGATTTATTATTTTTAAAATCTTCTATGGCTTTGTTACGTACTGCTTGAGTTTTATCTCCATGAATGCTTGTTACTTTATAATTATTTTTAATTAAAGATTGTTCTAACTTGTCAACTCCAAACTTTGTGCGTCTAAAAATAATTATTTTTCCATTTATGGTATGCCTAAGTAAATGTAAACATAAATCGGTTTTGTTTTTTTTAGGTAAATAATATAATAATTGACCTATATTTTTAGATGTAGTTTGCTCTGGGTTGATAGCAATTTTAACAGGATTCTTTAATTTTATTTTTACAAAATCGGCTATCTTTTCTGGTATTGTAGCCGAAAACAACAGAGTCTGTTTATTTTTAGGACAAAGATTTTCTATTTTTTTAATATCATCTATAAAGCCCATATCTAACATTAAATCAGCTTCATCTAAAACAAAGATTTCAACAGCGCTTAAGTCAACACTACCTTGTATTTGTAAGTCAATTAACCTACCAGGGGTAGCAACTAAAATATCAACACCTTCTAAAAGTATTTCTTTTTGCTTATTTAAAGGTACGCCTCCAAACACAGCTGCAGCATTTAAATGCGTATATTTACTATAGTTTTTAATATTTTCTAAAATTTGAATTGCTAACTCTCTAGTAGGCGTAACAATTAAAGATTTTATTTTTTTTGGACTATTTTCTATTTGTTTTTGAGACAATAAATGAAGTATAGGTAGTGCAAAAGCAGCAGTTTTACCAGTACCTGTTTGAGCAGAAACAATTACATTTTTTTTATCTAAAATTAAAGGAATTGCTTTTTGTTGTACTAAAGTAGGAGTATGAAACCTTGCTTCTGCAACAGCTTTTAATATAAGTTTATTTAAAGGTAAATTAGAAAACTGCATTTAATATTTTATTTACAAAGGTAGTTAAAAGAAAGTAGGTTGTTATCTTTTATAAATTTGGTTTAATTATTATTTTTAGACAAAAGATTTAAGCTTCTTTCTACTTCTAATAAAAGTTCTTTGTTGTTAATATTTTCTTTTATTGTATTTAAAAAAGATACACTTTTTGGTATACCGCTAAAAGCTCTAATACATTTCCATTTAATCAGTAGATCATTATTATACGATACAAAACAACTATGTATATCAGAAAAAATATCTTGAGGATTGTAAAAGTTAATATGCCCTATTGCGTCTAAAAGTTCTGGTATTGTATGTTTATTTTCTGTTTTTAAAGCAATTAATAAATCTGGTAATACTTTTGTGCCAATCCTTATTAAAACCCTAACAGCAATATCTCTAGGTAGTGGGTAACTATCTTTTAAAAAGCTTTTTTTAGGAACTGTTTTATGTTGATTCTTACCTATTTTTCCAACAAATTCTATAAGAGGTTTTATAGCTAGAGTATCCATTGTAACCAAAGCATTACAAATTTCTATTTTAGCATATAGTTTTTGTTCTTTTTTTAAAGCCGATATTAAAGCAGTGGTAGTTTGTTTAGAAATATGATTCTGTAATAAGCGAGCAGCTAAAGATCTGTCTGTAGCTGTAATACTTGTAAGAGACTCTAGTATTTTTAGATATGGTAAATGTAAAAAATCACTTTCTATATCTTTCTTTATAAATCCTCGATTTTTTAATGAATCCTCCTTACTTTTCATAGTTCTTAAAAGCTTATTCTGTAACTTTTAAGCGTGCTTTAGCTGTAACGGAAACATCAGAATATTGGTTGTTGATGTACTTTAAATATCCACTAATAGCAATCATACCAGCATTGTCTGTTGTATACTCAAATTTAGGAATATAAGTAGACCATCCCCAATGTTTTTGAGCTAATTGTAATCTATTTCTTATTTCTGAATTAGCAGAAACTCCACCAGCAATAGCTACATGTTTAATACCTGTATGTTTTACAGCATTTTTAATTTTATCCATTAAAATAGTAACAATTGTGTATTGTATAGACGCACAAATGTCATTTAAATTTTCTTCAATAAAATTAGGATTGATTCGCTGCTGTTTTTGTATAAAATATAAGATACCAGTTTTTAAACCACTAAAACTAAAATCTAAATCGCCAACTTTAGGTTTTGTAAAAGCAAACGCTTTTGGGTTTCCTAATTTGGCATATTTATCTATTAAAGGACCTCCGGGGTAAGGCAAACCTAAAATTTTTGCAGATTTGTCAAAAGCTTCTCCTACAGCATCGTCTATAGTTTCACCTAGTATTTCCATTTTAAAGTAATCGCTTACTTTTACAATTTGTGTATGTCCGCCACTAATGGTTAAGCATAAAAAAGGAAATGGAGGTGGAGTGGTACCTTCTTCTTTTATAAAATGTGCTAATATATGTGCTTGCATGTGGTTTACATCTATTAGCGGAATTTGTAATCCCAAAGCAAGAGATTTGGCAAAAGAAGTACCTACTAATAAAGAACCCATTAACCCAGGCCCACGAGTAAATGCTATGGCAGACAAATCTTCTTTTTTGATGTTTGCTTGTGCAATTGCTTGTTGTACTACCGGAACAATATTTTGTTGATGTGCTCTTGAAGCTAATTCTGGAACAACACCTCCGTATTTGGCATGTATTTCTTGATTTGCTACAACATTACTAAGAATTTTTTCGTTACAAATTACAGAAGCACTTGTATCATCACAAGAAGACTCGATACCTAAAATATAAACCGGTTTTTCCATCAAAAAATAAAATTTAGGCAAAATTAAGGATAATTTTATCTTGACTTACTTTTTTAAGAATAGAAATTTAAATCTTTACTAAATTTGAACGTTCTTTGTAGTACATGGCAGTATTTTTGATTAACTGTATTCTCACAGTTAGTATCAACGGTAAAAATTAATAGCAATCAAAAAAACAACGAAGAAAATATTAAAATGGATTGGGTGTTTAATACTCTTTTTGCTATTAATTAGCATTGTACTTTCTTTGCCATCTGTACAAACAAAATTAGGTGGGTTTGCTACAGATAAAATTAACAAAGATTTTAATACAAATATTACTGTTAAAAAAATAGACTTGTCTTTTTTAGGGCTTGTAAAACTAAAAGGAATAGAAATTAGAGACCACCATAATGATACTTTAATTTTTGTTAATAAGGCAAAAACATCTCTTTTAAGTGCAAAAAGTATTTTAGAAAATCAAATAAATTTAGGAAACATAGTATTAGATGATGCCTATTTTTTTATGAAAAAATACAAAGGTGAAGAAGATGATAACTTAGCAGTTTTTATAAATTTATTTACAAAACAAGAAAAAGACTCTCTGCCTAAAAAGCCTTTTATTTTAAAATCTTCTAATGCTACCGTAAATAATCTAAATTATAGATTAACTAATGAGAATAGTGATAATCCGCTATATTTTTCGGCGACTAATGCCAGTGGAAAGTTAAAAGATTTGTTGGTGTCTGGTCCTAACTTTTCGGCAAAAGTAAGAGATCTTAATTTTATTGATAATAGAGGTTTACATATTACTAATTTAACATCAGATTATACGTATACCAAAACTGCAATGTTTTTTAAGAACACAACATTGCAGACTCAAAAATCTAATTTAAAAGCAGATGTAGTTTTTAAATATATAAGAGAAGATTTAGCAGATTTTAATAACAAAGTAAATATTACCGCTAAATTTAAAAAAAGTAAGCTTGCTATTTTAGATGTAAAAAAATACTACAGTGAGCTAAGTGGAGATGATATTGCTACTTTTACGAGTGATTTTAAAGGTACATTAAACAATTTTTTATTAAAATCTCTAAAATTAGAAAGTACAAATTCTATTGAAGTTGAAGGAGATTTGGCTTTTAAAAACTCTGTAAATACAGAAAATGGATTTGTTTTTACAGGAGATTTAAAAAAAGCGAAAGCTAATTATCATACTTTAACAAGTATTTTACCAAATGTTTTAGGAACTACTTTACCAACAGATTTAAAGAGTTTTGGTGACGTTTTACTAACAGGTAAAATAAAAGCAACAACCAAAGAATTAATAGCAGATGCTAACTTAGAATCTAAAATAGGAAATATTATTTCTGATCTTAAAATATCAAATATCAATGATATTGATAATGCAAGCTATAAAGGAGATATTGAATTAGAACGATTTAAATTAGGAGCTTTTCTTAAAAATCCGTTGCTAGGTATTTTGTCCTTAAAAGGAAACGTTGTTGGTAGTGGTGTTAAACTAAGAAAAATTAACACCTCTTTTAAAGGTAAAGTCTCTAAAATTGGTTTTAAAGAGTATGTTTATAAAAATATAGACGTTAACGGAAAATATCAAAAAAATAAGTTTGACGGAGATTTAAAGATAGATGATGAAAATTTTAAAATGGATTTTAAAGGATTAGCAGATTTATCTGAAAAGATAAATAAGTTCGACTTTAATGCTGATATTGATCATTTAAATTTAAAAGAAACAAAACTATTTACAAGAGATAGTATTTCTAAAGTAAAAGGAATTATAGATATTGACGTTACTGGTAGTTCTTTTAATAATCTTATTGGAAATGCAGTTTTTAAAAACATAGAATATACTAACGAAAAAGAAAACTTTAAGTTTAAAGAATTTAAAGTATTATCGTCAGTTAAAGATGATATAAAAAGGATAGAAGTAGACTCTAAAGATATATGTAAAGGATATCTTTCTGGTAAGTTTTCTTTTGAAGAAGTTTTACCTGTTGCACAAAATGCATTAGGTAGTATTTATACAAATTACAAGCCTTATAAAGTTGCGCCAAATCAGTTTATAGATTTTAATTTTACAATTTATAATAAAATAGTAACAGTTTTTTTTCCTAAAATATCAATAGACAATACCACCAAAATAAAAGGAAGAGTAAATTCTAATAAAAGCTTATTAAAATTAAATTTAGATTCTCCTTTAGTAAATATCTACGGTAATAGAATTAAGAATATCAAATTAATTACTAATAATCAAAACACACTGTATAATACAAGTTTAACTGCGGATGAAATTTATACGGAATACTATAATGTTTCTAAGTTAAACCTGCTAAATAGAACTCAAAATGATACTCTTTTTTTTAAATCAGTATTTAAAGGAGGTCTCAAAAAGAACAAAGACTTTAATTTAGATTTCTTTTACACGTTTGATAAAGAAGGTAAGTCTGTAGTTGGTTTCGAGGATTCATCTTTTACTTTTAAAGATAATATTTGGAATATTAACCCTGATAAAGCAAATACAGATAAAATAACTTTTGATATTAATAAAGGCGAATACAATTTTAGCCAGTTTAAGATAGTTTCGGGTAAGCAAAAAATAGAATTTGCAGGAAATCTAAAAGGAAAAGACGAAAAAATATTTTTAGCAGATTTTACAAATGTTGATATTCAAAGTTTTTTACCCAAAATAGATAGTTTGTCTTTAAAGGGACAATTGTCTGGTACTTTAGATTTTGTTCAAAAAGATGGTTTGTATGCCCCAGAAGCTACTTTAGCAATACAAGGTTTTGAAATGAATAATTTTAAACAAGGAGATTTGTTTTTAAGTGTTGCAGGAGATAATTCTTACGAACGTTATAATGTAGATTTATCCATAGAAAATAAAAAGGTTAAAAATATTGCAGCAACAGGTAATTTAGATTTTTCTACACCAAAACCTTTAATAGATTTAGAAGTGTATTTAGAAGAATTTCGATTAGATGCGTTTAGTCCTCTCGGACAAAATGTATTGTCATCTATACGAGGATCTGCTTCTGGTAATCTTAATTTAAAAGGTTTTTTAGGAAATCCAGAAATGGATGGTACACTTATTTTAAAAGATGCAGGATTAAAGTTTCCGTACTTAAATGTAGATTATGATTTTGAAGGAGAGTCTTTAATAACATTAGAGCAGCAATCGTTTATTTTAGAAGACGTTTCTTTATTAGATACTAAACACAAAACTAGAGGTAAATTACAAGGAGATATTACACATTTAAATTTTGATAAATGGTTTTTAAATATAGAAATAGAAAGCGATAATTTACTGATTTTAGATACAGAAAATACAGAAGAATCATTGTATTACGGAACAGGTTTTATTAAAGGAAATGCCTCTATTACAGGGTTAACAGATCAATTAACTATAGATGTTAATGCTAAAACAATGCCAAACACCAAGTTTGTAGTGCCGTTAAAAGATGTAGAAACGGTAGATACATACAAGTTAATTCATTTTAAAAATGATGAAATTTCTGATGTAGATAGAAAAAATGAGATAGCAAAAGAAGCATTAAAAGGACTGTCTTTAAACATAGATTTAGAAGTTACAAAAGATGCAATAGCACAAGTAGTAATAGACGAAGTTAACGGGAGTCAATTAGCAGGAAGAGGAAAAGGGAATTTAAGAATAGAAATAAATACTCGTGGCAAGTTTAATATGTACGGAGACTATACCATAGATAAGGGTATTTATGATTTTAAATACGGAGGAATAGTAAACAAACCTTTTTTAATACAAAAAGGAGGAACCGTTTCTTGGAATGGAGATCCGTTTGAAGCAAACCTAGATGTTGTTGCAGTTTATAAAGCAAAAGCAAATCCTGGAGTGTTGTTAGAAAACTTTACTTCTAACAGAAAAATAGAAGTAGATTTAGTAACAAGAATAACAGGAGGTTTATTTAGTTCTAAACAAGAATTAGACATACAGTTAACCAACGTAAACCCTACAATTGCAGGAGAGTTAGAATTTTTATTAAATGATAATAATGTAAACGAAAAAACAACTCAATTTATATCGTTATTGGCTTTCGGGAATTTTGCAAATCCAGACAGAACAGATTTTGATGTAAATATTGCAAACACTGCATCTAGCGCAATTTCTTCTGCGTTTTCTAGTCTTTTAAATAGTCCGGAAAGTAAATTTCAATTGAATTTAGATTACCAACAAGGTACTAGAGGAGACGATTTAGATCGTTTAAATATAGATAATCAGGTAGATGTTTCTGTAAGTACCCAATTAAGTGATAGGGTAATAATTAATGGTAAAGTAGGAGTGCCTGTAGGTACACAAACACAATCTAGTGTAATAGGAGAAGTAAAAATTGAAGTACTTTTAAATAAAGGAGGTAATTTTAGAGGAACAATTTTTAATCGTCAAAATGAAATTCAATATTCTCAAGAAGAAGAAGGGTATACACAAGGAGCAGGTTTGTCTTATCAAGTTAATTTTAATACAATAGGAGACTTGTTAAGAAAACTACAATTAAAGAAACAAAAAGAAAAAAGTATTGAAACTAAAAAGGTAGAAATTAAAAAAGATACCATCATAAATAATAAAGACGGTTTTATTAATTTTGAAGGAAATTAATATTTTTTTTTAAAATTTATGACATGTATTTTTACTTAAAAAAATAAAGAAAAAAAGTGCTTAAATTAGTAATAAAAACCAATTAAAATAGCCTAAAACGATTTCGTAATTTTATTATTTTAAATGCATTTAAAGCATTAATTTTACACTAATTATATGAAGAAAATAAAAAAAATAGCAGTAATGACTTCCGGAGGAGATTCTCCAGGGATGAACGCCGCAATTAGATCTGTAGTAAGAGCATGCGCATACTATAGAGTAAGTTGTGTTGGTATATACAGAGGTTACGAAGGGCTTATAGATGGTGATTTTATAGAGTTAACAGCCAGAAGTGTTAATAACATAATTAACAAGGGGGGTACTATTTTAAAATCTGCAAGATCTAATGAGTTTAGAACCAAAGAAGGAAGAATAAAAGCACACGAAAATTTATTAGAGCAAGGTATAGAAGCCATGGTTACTATTGGTGGAGACGGTACTTTTACAGGAGCTGTTATTTTTAATGAAGAATTTAATTTTCCAATTATAGGAATTCCAGGAACTATTGATAACGATATTTTTGGAACATCTCATACATTAGGATACGATACTGCCTTAAATACAGCTGTAGAGGCTATTGATAAAATTAGAGATACTGCATCTTCTCATAACAGATTGTTTTTTGTTGAAGTAATGGGTAGAGATGCTGGATTTATAGCATTAAATGCTGGAGTTGGAGCAGGAGCAGAAGAAATTTTAATTCCTGAAGAAAACTTAGGATTAGACAGAATGTTAGAATCTCTTAAAAAGAGTAGAAGAACAGGTAAATCTTCAAGTATTGTTGTTGTTGCAGAAGGAGATAAGTCGGGTAAAAATGTATATCAATTAGCTGAATACGTAGAAGAAAATTTACCAGAATACGATGTTAGAGTATCTGTATTAGGACACATGCAAAGAGGTGGATCTCCATCTTGTTTTGATAGAGTTTTAGCAAGTAGATTAGGCGTAAAAGCAGTTGAGTTATTGTTAGACGGAAAAACTAATTTAATGGTTGGTTTAAAAGATAACGAAGTAATTAGTACAAGTATTGCAGAAGCAATTAAAGGAGGTCATTCTATCAATCACGAACTTTTAAGAGTTTCTGATATAATGACTACATAAAATATAAATAAATAAAAATTAGTAAAATGATTAAAATAGGAATTAACGGTTTTGGTAGAATTGGAAGATTAGCTTTCAGATCAACAGTAAAAAGAGATAATGTGCAAGTTGTTGCAATTAACGATTTATTAGATGTTGATTATTTAGCATACATGTTAAAATATGATTCTGTACACGGAGCATTTGATGGAACTGTTGATGTAAAAGATGGTAAATTAGTTGTAAACGGAAACGAAATTAGAATTACAGCAGAAAGAAACCCAGCAGATTTAAAGTGGGATGAAGTAGGAGCTGAGTATGTAATTGAGTCTACAGGTTTTTTCTTAACTGAAGAATTAGCAAGCAAGCACTTAGAAGCTGGAGCTAAAAAAGTAGTATTATCTGCACCATCTAAAGATCATACACCAATGTTTGTAATGGGTGTTAATAACACTGAATTAAAAGCAGATCAAAAGATTTTTTCTAACGCGTCTTGTACTACAAACTGTTTAGCGCCTATTACTAAAGTTTTAAACGATAACTTTGGTATTGTAGAAGGTTTAATGACAACTGTACATGCTGCAACTGCAACTCAAAAAACTGTTGATGGTCCTTCTATGAAAGACTGGAGAGGTGGACGTTCTGCTATCGGTAACGTAATTCCTTCTTCTACAGGAGCTGCTAAAGCTGTAGGTAAAGTAATTCCTGCAATGGACGGTAAATTAACTGGTATGGCTTTTAGAATTCCTACAATGGATGTTTCTGTAGTAGATTTAACTGTAAAGTTAGAAAAAGCTGCTTCTTATGAAGATATTTGTGCTGCAATGAAAGCTGCTTCAGAAAGTGGAGCTATGAAAGGTGTTTTAGGATATACTGAAGATTTAGTAGTTTCTCAAGATTTCGTAGGAGATACAAGAACTTCTATCTTTGATGCTAAAGCTGGTATTGCTTTAAATGATAACTTTGTAAAAGTTGTTTCTTGGTACGATAACGAAATTGGATATTCTACTAAGATTGTAGATTTAATTGAATATTCTGATTCTATTCAATAAGAAATAGAAATTTCATATAATATAAAAAAGCCTGATAATTTAATTATCAGGCTTTTTTTATATGTTTTAAAAATCAAATTACTTTACTGCAATTGCGCTAATTTCAACATTTACAAATTTTGGTAAATTGGCAACTTCTACAGTTTCTCTTGCTGGTGCAGTAGCTTCATTAAAATAGCTCGCATAAACAGCGTTAATTTCAGAAAATTGATGCATATCTGAAATAAAAATAGAAGTTTTAATAACGTTTTCAAAAGTCATATCTGCAGCTGCAAGTACTTCTTTTAAATTCTCTAATACTTGTTTTGTTTCATCTTGTATAGAGTCTAAAACTAATTTTCCATTTTCAGGATTTATAGCTATTTGTCCTGATGTGTATAATGTATTACCACTTAATATTGCTTGATTGTAAGGACCTATAGGTACAGGAGCTTTGTCAGTTTGAATAATTTTTTTCATTTTTTTTGAAGTTGAAAGTATCAATAAATTAAAATAATCTTCTATCTGGTGGTTGCACTTTATCCCATTTTAAATCAGATAAAATAGAAGATTTTATTCCAATAAAAAAGGTGTAAGAAGCATTGTTTCCAAACGGAACCCAATTAAAGTTAAAGTTCCAGCTATCTAAATCTCTATTAAAATTAAATCTAGAAAAGGTAAATGCACCTTCTTTAATATCGTAACCAGAAGAATATCCTAATTTCCATTTAGGAGTTAAATCAATATTTCCACTAAAAATAAGACTGTTTATGGTTACTTCTCCACCAGCGTTAAGGTTGTTGTTGTATGTTGTAGAATATGCTAAATTTATAGACCATGGCACGTTAGCATGGTATAATTTTTCGTTTTTTTCGTTTTCAGAATTAGTAGATTTACTTCTACCAAATTCATCTACTGTTGGGTTTATATCTGCCCCAATAACATCAGGAGTATTCTGTGCTCCATTTCCGTTTGTACTTTTTTCTTTTTTATCTTTTTTGAAATCTTCACTAGAAATAGAGTAATTTGCTGTTAAACTGGCTCTTGTTAATCTTAATATATTAGGATTAAATTTATTAATTCTATTACCAGATTCATCTACTTGATATTGATCTAAAGAACCATTAAGGTTAACAGCTAATTTGTCTTTAAACAAAACCGTACTAGCTGTAAATGCAACAGGAGACCATCGTAAACTATCTCTGGTAACATCGTAAGATGTATTAAAGTTAAGATTGTTTAAAATAGTAACTTTTTTATCTTCCTCATCACTGTCAGGATCTTTAGGAGCAACTTTAGCTTCTAAAACATTATTTAAACTCATTGTTATAGAATTACTAACTCCACCAGAAGGTGATCCGTAAATTCCGGCATCAAAAACAGTATATTCTTGTATATCAGAAGCATCTGCACTAGTTTGTACCTCTCTAATAAATCGTTCTCTAAAATCAGGTCTGTAAGTGTAAGAAATAGAAGGTCTAATCGTGTGTCTTAAAGATTTTAATCGTCCTTTTTTAAAGTTAAACGTACCGTAAATATTGGTTGTTAAGTTGGCACTAAAATTATATTCTCTAAAAGACCTAAACCCACTTAAAGTATCAGTTACAACAACATCTCTTGTAGGATCGTATTCTCTATTAATATGATCAAATTGCCATGTTTCTTCATAACTAGCACTAGGTGATATTGTAAAATATTTAAAAGCTTTAATATTTGTATTGGTACTAGTTCTGTGTTGTACACCAGACCTAGCAGACTCAAACATTTTAGCGGTTAAAAAATCTTCATCGTTAGTGTTTATTAGATATTGCCCTTGCAATGTATAGTTAAAACCTAGTTTTTGTAAAGGGTTTTTCTTTACACCTCCTTTACCAACAAACGGGTATTGCCTATCCATATTTACAGTAAGTGAAGGTAAAGTCATGGTAATATCTCCTGTATTTGTATTTTGTTGATGTGTAGCTGTCAGGTTCATATTAAAAGGAGTACCCACAAATTTTTTACTGTAATTTACAGAAGAACTAAAAGTATTTGTTTGTGTTTGCGCAACATTAAATTGATTTTGAGATTCTCTAAAGAAACTACTACTACCTAAATTAACAGAAGCCCCAAAATTAGAATTCGGGCTTGCTTTAGAATCTTGAGTATGATTCCATCTTAAGTTAAAATTGTTAGACCTACTAAAGTTAGAGAATCCTCTTATACCGTTTAAGTTATTCTCAAAACTTAAATTAAAAGAACCTCCAAATCTATATCTTTTTTTGTAGTTAGAGTTTATTCTTAATCCCCAACTACCGTTAGAGTATGCATCACCTCTTAAAGACAAATCTACATAATCATTAATTGCAAAATAATACCCTCCGTTTTGTAAACCAATACCACGGCTACTACTTCCTGTATCAAAAGCAGGAATTA
>CALHCK010000033.1 GCA_937936695.1 uncultured Polaribacter sp. | reverse complement strand
TTCATTGAGCTCCTTAGGTGTTTCTAAAGGTTGTTTTACTCGTTTTACTAAGCGCTTTTTGTGCTTACGGCTTAAGCTTAGTTTCATATCTATATAAAAGATGTTTATTCGAAATCTAAAGAAATAATAAAATATAAAATTAAAGAAAAATTTATAGAAGTAGTTGAAGAAGAATACTGAGGAAGTATTAGATTAAGAAATATTGAGGTTGAAGAAATTATATTGTATAACGAATCGATAGTTCAAAATGATGAAAGTAATAATGAAACTATATTTGAACTCGATGTAGATATATCATATACTGCTGACGCTGAATTCAGTTCATTCTCACTAAGTTTTTCAGATGATGATTGGGACTCGAACGGAAGGAGAAGAAAATCAATCTTAGATACATCCACTTCTACAGTAGAAATATCATTAATAATTGATTTTTTGAAAATGCTGACAAATCAAAATTTGAATATTCAATAAATTGTACATATTGTAATTTACCTAATGAAAAAGATGTAAATGAATCTATAGAAGATTATTAGAAAAATATAAGTTTTCAACTTTAATACTTAAAACACTTAACTAATCATATCCGAAGCCGTTTACAATAACTTCTTGTATAGTTGCTGTAGAGTCGCAACGTTGTACTAGTAAGTTAATGTTTTCTAAGTCTTTTTTACCAGTAATATAATATTCTGCACAAGGTTTTTCTCTAGGTTTTCCTTTTCCAAAATCAACATCGCCATTATATAAAATAGTATTTATTTTTAGCGTATCTACATTGTATTTTAACATTGCATTTTTAGCATTGTTAGAGTAAATGCGTTTTCTAATTCTAATAGTTTTTAGAGTTCGTGCATCCATACCATAATCAAAAGAAGCTTGTTTTTTTTGCCAGAAAAAATAAACACCCACTGCACCTAATGATAAACCTACTAAATAATATCCTATTCGTTTAATTAGCATTGTATAATTTTAAAATGCAAATGTACCTTATTTGCATTTAAAAGTGTACTACAAAATTAATAAATTAATATCTCTAAAAGGTAAATCAAACCAATCTGCTACGGTTTTGTTAGAAAGAATTCCGTGATAAAAATACATACCATTTCGTAAGCTTTTATCAAAACGAGCCGCATTTTCAAAACCACCTTCTTCTGCTATATTTAATAAATAAGGTGTAAAAATATTACTAATAGATAAAGAAGCTGTTCTAGCGTATCTTGCAGGAATATTAGGTACGCAATAATGTACAACTCCGTGTTTAATAAAAGTAGGCGTTTTGTGGGTAGTAACATTAGAAGTTTCAAAACAACCGCCTCTGTCTATACTTACATCTATTAAAATGGCACCTTCTTTCATGTTTTCTACCATTTCTTCTGTAGCACAAATTGGCGATCTGTTTTTACCTCTAATAGCACCAATAGCTATATCTGCACGCATTAATGCTTTTTTTACAGATTTGGGTTGAATAGTAGATGTGTAAATAGGAGCATGTATACAATCTTGTAATTTACGTAGTTTACTAATAGAATTGTCAAAAACTTTAACCCTAGCGCCTAAACCAATAGCTGTTTTTGCAGCATATTCTCCAACTGTTCCTGCTCCAAAAATAACAACGCTAGTAGGGGGTACACCACCAATGTTACCTAGTAAAAGACCGTTACCTTTGTTAGTGCCACTCATTAATTCAGCAGCAATAAGTACAGAGGCAGTACCTGCTATTTCACTTAAAGATTTTACGATAGGAAAAGTATCATGTTCGTCTTTTATATAATCAAAAGCAACTGCCGTAATTCTTTTTTTAGCTAAAGATTCAAAGTATTTTTTATGCTGTGTTTTTAGTTGTAAAGAGGAAATTAAAATAGCCTGCGGATTCATGTATGCTATTTCTTTTTCTGTAGGAGGTGCAACTTTTAAAACAATATTACACTTAAAAGCTTCTTCTACATCATAAGAAATTTTTGCTCCTGCTTCAGAGTATTCTTTGTCTGGGTAATTTGCGTTATCACCAGCACCTGTTTCTATAACAATTCTATGCCCATGAGCACAAAGAGCAGACACTGCATCTGGGGTAAGGCAAACACGCTTTTCTCCTAAATGAGATTCTTTAGGCAAACCAATAAAAAGTTCTCCTTTTTGTTTTTTAATTTCTAACATTTCTTCTTGCGGAAGTAATTCTTCTTTACTAAAAGGAGAAAATGAACTCATAATGTTTGGTTATTTAAGTTGAATGTTGCGTTGCCCGTTATCTAAAATAGATAAATGAATCTGTACAGCATCTAAAGGTAGTAAATTTTCTATATTCTGTGGCCATTCTATTAAGCACCATTCGTTATTATAAAAATATTCATCTATTCCCATATCTAAAGCTTCTTCTTCTTCCTCTATTCTATAAAAATCAAAATGAAAAACTTTTTCCTCTAGCCTTGTTTGGTACTCATTAACTAAAGAAAAAGTAGGAGAAGATATTGTGTCTGTAACATGTAGTTGTTTACATATTTCTTTTATAAGAGTTGTTTTTCCTACCCCCATTTCACCATAAAATAAAAGTGTTTTGTTTTTTACTGATGAAATAATTGCCTTGGCTATTTGAGATAATTCTTCTAAAGAATAATTTTTGTTCATGTGGTAAAAATAATAAATCTTATAATTTATAGCGGATATTAAAATTACTTTAAGTTATTTTTTTTACCATTTAACTATTAAATATGGCAATCAATCTATTTTTTATTTTTAAGAGTGTATAAAGTTTTTTATTTGTGGAAACAAATATATACATCATGAAAAGCCTAAAAATTACTTTAACATTCTTAACATTATTTACTTGCTTTAATGCCACTACTGCACAAAAAAAATATGGGAACATTTCTTTTAAAAAAGCAAAAAATATATCTGAAAATCAAAGAATTTTAGGTCAAAAAATGGCTAAAGCTTATTTGTTGTTATCAAATACACCAAACGATGCAAAAGCAAAAAAAGTTTTGATGAAGAGCAGTAAGAAATTTGAAAAACAAAATCAAATTCTTCTT
>CALHCK010000032.1 GCA_937936695.1 uncultured Polaribacter sp. | reverse complement strand
AAAGTAAACAAACCAAGACGTAAATCTTTATCTGTAAATTCTCTTTTTTTACTAAGACCTATTATTGAATTTATAACTGTAAAAACTAATATAGCTAATACTACATATGCCCAATAAGAGTGGATATCTTTCATGATATTTATTGTTTTTAATTATGTTGTAAAGTTAATCATTTTAAAAATAAAAAAACCACCTAGTAAAGGTGGTTTTTAAACTTTATGATTTTTGTTTATTTCTAATTTAAACTCTTTATATTTTACTCTAAGTATTGATAATTACTGGTTTTTGAATAAATAGATTTAAAATTTACGGAATCTTTTTTAATTATAAAAGTTGCTATTTTTATAAAATCATTGAAAGAAGTGGGTAATACAAAACTTAAATCAAATCCATTTCCTGTAATTAAAATTTTTGACATCGTTTTTATAATGTTACATAACCGCCAACTAAAAATTGTTTTCTAATTATTTTTCAACAACTTCTTTGCAAGTTCTTTTCCTAACTCTACACCAAATTGGTCGTAACTAAAAATGTTCCAAATAACTCCTTGTGTAAAAATTTTATGCTCGTACATAGCTATTAACTTACCTAAAGAGCGTGGTGTTAATTTATCAAACAAAATAGTATTACTAGGTCTGTTACCTTCAAAAACTTTAAAAGGTAAAAGTGTATTAATTTTATCTTGCTCTCCAGAAAATTTCAACTCTAAATGTACTTCTTCTTTGGTTTTTCCAAAAGCCAGAGCTTCTGTTTGACCGTAAAAGTTTGCCATTAATTTTTTATGATGCTCTGTTAAACCATACAAAGATTCTTGATAGCCAATAAAATCTGCTGGTATTAACTTAGTACCTTGGTGCACCAATTGCATAAAAGCATGTTGCATATTTGTACCTGTACTTCCCCAAACAATAGTACCTGTTTGGTAATCTATTGTATCTCCGTTTCTATCTACACCCTTACCATTACTTTCCATAATGGCTTGTTGTAAATAAGATGGTAGTTTAGATAAATATTGCGAATATGGTAAAACAGCTTCTGATTCTGCTCCGTAAAAATTGTTATACCAAACGCTTAACAACGCTAAAATTACAGGAATATTATTATTAAAATCTTCATTTCTAAAATGCAAATCCATTTCTTCTGCACCTGCTAACAATTCTTTGTAATTATCAAAACCTACAGACAAACTAATAGATAAACCTACTGCAGACCAAAGAGAAAACCGACCTCCTACCCAATTCCACATCGGAAAAACATTCTTTTTATCGATTCCAAAATTATCTACAGCTTCTAAATTTGTAGACACTGCCACAAAATGCTTAGGAATATCAAAAATAGTAGCCGACTTTAAAAACCAATTTTTAATAGTTTCGGCATTAGAAATTGTTTCTTGTGTTGTAAACGTTTTAGACACAATAACAAATAATGTAGTTTCTGGATTTAATTTTTTAATTATTTCAGAAACGTGATCTCCGTCTATATTAGAAACAAAATGAGTTGTTAAATGATTTTTATAATATTTAAGAGATTCTACCACCATATCTGGTCCTAAATCAGAACCTCCAATACCAATATTTACAACATCAGTAATAGATTTCCCTGTAAAACCTTTCCATTTACCAGAAATGATTTTGTTAGAAAAGCTTTTTACTTTTCTTAATGCTGTTTGAATTTGAGGCTTTATATTTTTACCATTAACTAAAACAGCCTCTTCAGATGTGCTACGTAACGCAGTGTGTAAAACAGCTCTACCTTCTGTAGCATTAATAATAGCTCCAGAAAACTGTTTTTCAATAGCATCTTTTAAATCTACCTCATTTGCCAATTCTACCAATAAATCTATGGTTTCTTGAGTGATTCTATTTTTAGAAATATCAACAACTAAGTCGTTTAACTTTAAGGAAAAATTTTCTTTTCTATGAACATCATTGTATAAATCTTTAATTTTAATGTTTTTGTTATCATTAAAATGATTTACTAGTTTTTCCCAAGCATTGGTTTTTGTAGGATTAATGTTTTTTAAAGTCATCTTTTTTAGTTTTTTTCTATAGCGTGTGGTTTTTCTGCACTAGGCAACTCATTATCTAACTGATATTTAAGCGGTTCTATAAACTTTAAATATCTTGGTTTTATATTTTCTTTTAAAGGTTCTGCCGACGGTAATTTTTGTTTAAAAGGATCTACTTCTCTTCCGTTTTTCCAAAAACGATAACATACATGAGGTCCTCCTGTACTACCTGTCATTCCTACCCATCCAATAACATCTCCTTGCTTTACATAATCTCCCTTTCTAACTTTACGTCTTTTCATATGTAAATATTGTGTAGAGTACGTGCTATTATGTTTTATTTTTACGTAGTTACCATTACCCCCTCTTCTTGCAGAAGCAGAAACGGTTCCGTTAGCAGTTGCAATAATTGGTGTACCAATATTTGCAGCAAAATCGGTTCCTCTATGTGGTTTTATTTTATTTCCGTAATAAGCAATTCTTCTTTTTAAATTATACCTAGAAGAAATTCTATATTTAAATTTTATAGGAGATTTTAAAAATTGACTACGCAACATATTTCCTTTTTCATCGTAATATTCTGGTATCTTTTTAATTGTGTCTGCTACAAATTTAAAAGCATATAAATCTTTTCCTTTGTGCTTAAAAACTGCTGTTTTTACATCTCCATAACCTGCAAAAATTGTATCATCTATAAATTTTTCTTCATAGGTAAATTTAAATGTATCTCCTTTTTGCAATTTATAAAAATCTAAGGTCCATGCATAAATATCTGCAATAGAATAGGTAAGGTTAGCAGATAAATTTAAACTATCCATAGTAACAGATAAGTTAGAATTGATAAGACCTTTTGCTGTTTTTAAAACCTTTTTAATAGGTTTTTCATGTAATTTTGCACTAATTATAGAATCTTTAAAATCTACAATAGTTGCACTAATTTTATTGTGTTTATAAATAAACACTTGTGCTTTTTGTAAAGTATCTTTAGAAGCTAAAATGGTATATGGTTTTCCTGCTCTTACTCTTCTAACATCAAAAATATCTTTTATAGAACTTGCTATTTTATTTATCTTAGGATAAAAAACATGATGTCTGTCTAATATTGTACCAAAACTTTCGCCACTTTTAATGGTGTCTTGTATTACTTTAAAGTTGTCTAAATTATACCCGAATTTAAAAACAGGTGCAGGTTTAGTAATTGTTTTTTTTGTTGATATAGATTTATTTGTTTCTTTTTTACATGAATACAAACCTATGATCAAAAAAGCTAATGTGATTATTTTTTTCAAAAATGGAGGATCTTAAAACGATATTCTCAAAAGTACAAATAATAATTATTTTTTAGCTAATCATTATTAATGAAGTTTCTAAATCAATTTTATTAAAACTGGTTTTACCTCATTTTTTTTTACTTTTACAAAAAAATGCTTTCAAAATGATTTCTTTTAAATCTACCATACCTTTATTATTACTTTGTTTTATTTTTAAAAGTTATTCTCAAAATTCTAGTTCAGAGATTATCTACCAAAGAAATGAAGATAATTCTATAACCTTTTCTTATAATTCTGACACTTATGGTAGTTATTTAATTGCTTTAAAATTTAATCGATTAACAAACACTACTGAACGTATTGTAAAAAAAACAGTAACAGGTTACGGTGGAGAAATTTGTACGTTAAGACCTATTGATCCAACACAAAGCATTGGATTTTCTTTTAACTACAGAAAAATACCTGGAAATTTAGAAGCAAAACCGAACTTAAATTTCAAATACATTTTACCTTTTAAAAAAGGTAGAAAAATAAAAGTTAAATACTTAAGTTACCTTGGTAAAAAATTTGGTAATACAGAACCAAAAAACTGGAAAGCTTTTCAATTTTTAGCAAATATAAATGATACCGTTTTTGCAATCAGAAAAGGAATTGTAACTAAAGTGGTTGATGGTGTAAAAGCTGACGAAAACAAAAAATATCGTTATAAATCTAAGACTAACTATATAAAAATAGAACATGATGACGGAACCTTTGCCCGTTATAGTGTCCTAAAACAAAACAGCATTAGAGTAAAAGAAGGAGATATTGTTTATCCATCTGCACCAATTGCCATTGCAGGAAGTTATGACACTGAAGAAAACAGCCAACTAAGACTTTTAATATCTTATTTAGATAAAAAAGTTTTAAAATATGATTTTTTTAGTAAAGACAAAAATCAGACTTTAAAAAATAAAAAACATTATAATAGCTATCTAAATCCTTTCTTTTATATTAACGAAAACCAATCTATCCAATTAAAAAGCAACAATAGTTACATTGCGAATTATAACAATACTATTATTGAATATGAAATGAGTAAAAGAGAAAAGAAACGATGGAAAAAGAAAGGTATGCTAATTAAATAAATTATTTATTAAAAGAATGTGCTAAACCTTTATATTTTTCTAAATCTGCTCTAAGAGAACCTACAGCTAAATCTGCTTGTAATTTAACAGGTATTTTATTATCATCATCAGAAATCCAAATAGTTACACTTTCTTGTGCTTTAAAAATTCTACCAGATTGCACTAAAGGTCTAAATATTAGTGTTTTTACTTTTCCGAATTTAGTTTTTAAAATTTCTTTTCCTAAAAAACGTAATTTAAAAGGATACACTTTAAAGTCTAGAAACATATCAATAGCAATTTCTTCACCAATTTGCATATTCTTAACATCTTTACTTCTTAAATAATAAAAAGACGATAACATATCTTGTACATTAGAAAATGCAATTGTACTATCTTTTTTACTAGTAAAATCTTGAACGTATGCCTTGTTTGTATCGTAATTAAAAGAAGTTACCCTATGCCTTTTATAACCACCTTCTTTTATATTTCTTTTAAACAAGTATGGTTTTACCTCTTCTTTATCAAAATACGATTCGTATTTATCTTCTACTGCAAAAAACCATTTTATCATACCCGTAGTCCAACCAGTACCTTTGGTGTAAAAAACCTTTTTTCCGTTTAACTCTTTTTCTTTAACCTCTAAAACAGCAGAACCTGCTCTTAAAAAACCACTGTAACTCATTTTATATTTTAACCACTCACCGTGTTTATAAGGTGAGTTTTTAGTTTGACTAAAACTAGCAGAAAATATAAAGAATGCTATTAAAATTGTAGTATACTTTTTCATGATAATTCAAACTTATAAATAAGGAATGACAATTACCGTTCCAAAATAAAAAATTAATTTACTTTAAAAAGTTCCCCAATTCTTTAATTCGTCTTCGGTCCATAAGTTAGGGTAAAAAATTCTTCGTTGAAATTTAGGATGCATGTATTTCCTCCAACTACTACCACCCGTAGCTTCTAAATCTTTACCACTACCACCTAAATATTTACTAGCTGCATTATAATGTGCCATAACCCATTTAACATTTACTGTATAATCGTAATTACGCATTGCTTTAATTAGGTCTTGATTACTTTGCACTTCTTTAGGTAATTGTTTAAACTTTAACGATAAATTACAATCGTTATAATCTTCCATAAATTCTATAAACTCTCCTTTATATTTTTTTTCGAAAAGATGTAGTAACGTTGATTTTTGACCAGTTGTATAGTTTTTACCTGCAGCTTGCCAATACAAATGGTTATAAGCATTTTTAAAAGAAGAATGTTTGTTTATAGTTTCTCTATAATTCACATCAATTAAATTAATCAATTCTGTAGAGGCAAACTCTATTTTTCTGTATTGTGCACTCTGAAAACCACTGGCAGGTGTTAGTGTATTTCTAAATTTCATGTATTGCTCTGGCTCCATACCGTCTGCCATTACAGAAAAAGAACTACACAGCATTTCAAAATACCTACTAATTCTATTTAAATGCATCGAAAATTTATCTGCTGTAATTTCTATTGATTTTGCAACTTGATCAATTTCCCACAAGATCATTTTAAACAACAATTCATTTACCTGATGATACATAATAAAAACCATTTCATCTGGCTGATTTGTTCTTGGTGTTTGCAAACCTAAAAGAGCATCTGTTTGTATATAATCCCAATAAGTAATGGGCTTACTCCATAACAAACCCTCTAACATAGAATCTACAGGAACTCCTAACTTATCGTACTTTTCTTCTATAGCCTTTAAAATTTCGTCTTTCTTCATTTTTACCTAAAAATACTTGTGCGTAACAAAGATATTCTTTCTTAATGTTTATTTCTTAATGATTTAAAAAAATTAGTTATTGATTTTACTAAAATAAAAAAGTCAAACTATAAATTATAGCTTGACTTTATTTTATTTCTAAAAAAATAGAATAATTCTTATTCTGTAGGTAATCTTTCGTCAATCATTTTTAACGGCATGTCTCCCATTAAATCAAAAACATCTAAAATACTTCTTACAGAATCTTCTTCTTCTACTTGTTCTGATACAAACCATTGTAAAAATACTTCAGAAGCAAAGTCATCTACACTTCTTGCTTTTTTAAAACACTTGTAAATAGATTGTGTTACGTGAATTTCTTGATCTAAAGATTTTTCATAAATTTCTCTTAATCCTTCAAACTCATTTGTAATATTATGCACTTCTGGAGATATTGCTGCTCCTCCTGCTTCGTTTATAAAATCAAATATTTTCATAGCATGTCCTCTCTCTTCTTCAGACTGCTTGTAAAAAAATGCTTTACTATTTAAAAGTTCTCTTTGGTCGCACCAAGATGCCATTGCCAAATAAGAGGCAGAAGCATGCATTTCTAGTGCTATTTGTTCGTTTAAAACATCCATCACCTCAGGATGAATTGTCATTTGTCTTCTTATTGCTGTTTTCATAATATCTCTTATTTATTATAAAGATACAGTAAAAAAAGGGGTATTAAAAACTTTGCAAAAAATTTAAAGGCAATCTAAATAAATTTGATTTCTTATACTTCTATCAGCTTTTCTTATAAGAAGCATACAGCTATCTCATCTTTTAAATCTAATAGTTTAGGTATTTCTAAAAACAACAAATGTTTTTTATCAGCTACAAAAAGCAATACAAAATTTTCGTTTGCTATAATGTGTTCTAAATTTTCTGATAAAGTATACTCGTTAATTTTATTACGAAGTTGTAATAATTGAGGAAAAGAAAGCGAAATCTCTTTATCATCTATTTTTAGTGAATAGTTACAAAAAGTTTCTTTTTTTAGTTGAATATTAAATTCTATGTCGCAGAATACATCCATGAACACAAAAATACATCTTATTTAGAATAAATAAAAACTAAATCAACAAAAATTATAAATCTTTTTCTCTATATCAATATAACTGATATAGAGAAAAAGATTTAATTTAAGCTACATTAATAACTTCTTCTATATGCGGCGCATATTTTTTTATGGTGGCTTCTACTCCATTTTTTAATGTCATCTGATTTACAGAACATCCTATACAAGCTCCTTCTAACTGAACTTTTACAATACTATCTTCTATAGATAACAATTTAATATTACCACCATCACTCATTAAAAAAGGACGAATTTCTTCTAAAGCTTTTTCAACGTTATTTAAAGTTTCTTCTGCTGTCATAATAAATTATTTTGTACTACAACCACTCATAGTTGTTATTCTAACCACCTCTGTTGGAGGTAAATTTTCATTTCTTTTTAGTAATTGAGCTACCATTTCTTTTGTAATTTCATTAAATGATTGCTCTAAAACGGTACCTTCTTGTAATGCTACAGGACGCCCAACATCACCTGCTTCTCTAATACCTTGTACTAAAGGCACTTCACCTAAAAATTTAGTATTAATATCTTCTGCTAAATTTCTAGCGCCATCTTTACCAAAAATATAATACTTATTATTTGGTAATTCTTCTGGTGTAAAGTAAGCCATATTTTCTATAATACCCAACACTGGCACATTAATACTTTCTTGCTGAAACATAGCAACTCCTTTTTTAGCATCTGCTAAAGCAATGTTTTGTGGAGTACTAACAACAACAGCTCCGTTAATAGGTAAAGCTTGTACAATAGATAAATGAACGTCTCCTGTACCAGGAGGAAGATCTATTAGTAAAAAATCTAACTCGCCCCAATCTGCATCAAATATTAATTGTTTTAAAGCTTTAGACGCCATTGGCCCTCTCCAAATTACAGCCTGATTAGGATCAGTAAAAAAACCAAGAGACAATAATTTTACACCATAGTTTTCAATTGGTTTCATCTTAGATCTACCTTCTACATTTACAGAAAGAGGTTTTTCTTTTTCAACATCAAACATAATATGTTGCGATGGTCCATAAACATCAGCATCTAAAACACCCACTTTAAATCCCATTTTAGATAAAGAAATAGCTGTATTAGCAGTAATGGTAGATTTACCAACACCACCTTTACCAGACGCAATAGCTATAATATTTTTTATATTAGGTATTTCACTACCTCTAATTTGATTTGGTTTAGCTGTTTCTACAGGCTTTTCTACCTTTACATTAACTTTAACTGTTACTTTATCTTTAATATTAGAAGTAATTGCCTTTGTTATTTCTGATTCTACTTTCTTTTTTGCTTGTAAAGTAGGATTACTTATTGCAACATCAATAATTATTTCGCTACCAAAAGTTACAACATTTTTAATATTCTTATTTTCAACTAAACTCTTACCTTCTCCAGGTTCTGTTATAGTTTCTAATGCCTTGTATATATCTTCTTTGTTAAAACTCATTTCGTAGTTCCTTTATTTAAATCTGTTATTAATAGACCTCAAAGATACTTGTAAAAATTAATATTTAGAAAATAAAGCTAAAAGAAGTGTTATTTTTTTATATGTAAAAAACAATATGTATTTTGTAAATAAAATAAAAATCATTACATTTATAATAATAAAACAGATGTTATTTTATCAAATAGATATTTTAACAGTAATTAAATAATATTATAATTTGTCTAAATTCATTATAATTCAAAAACAAAGAACAAATAAATACCAATTAGTTTGTATTTATTTAACAAATTTTACGACTGCTAATAAAACACCGTTAATCACTAAAAATTAAGTTATTAAAATGATTGGAGGTAAATAAATTAGCTTTTAACATTTAAGTCTAATAAAAATCTCTAACATTATGAAAAACAAAATACATATTGCACTTTTATTGTTTCTTTCTTTATCACTGATAAACATAAACAATATACACTCTCAAGATATAGCCGATAGTAAAATACTTAAACCGTATTCATTAATCTATGCAATGTCTAATAGTGTTGTTATAAAAAATGCTGCTTTAGAAAACGGAAGGTACACTTATAAATTTTTAGAAAATGATATTGTTGTAGATATTAAAGACAATCTTTATTATGAATATCATTCTAATAATGAATTTGTTAAAGCAAAAATTGATTGGATCTCTGAATATGAATACAAACTAACAATTATTGGCATGGAAAGAAGGGAGGCACCTTTTAAAATAGGTACTACTCTTAGTGCAGAAATAACAAAAATTGATGGTATCAATTATTATTACAACTCTAAATTAAACGGAAAAACAGCCAAAGGAAAATTTAAAAAAATATATTAAAACATGACATACAAAACATTTAACAACCTCATTAAAATAACAATAACGCATTTTAAGCACTAATTCTTTGAAGTTTTAAAAAAAAACATTAAATTGAGGTAAATTATTTAATTAAAGAGCTCTAATATTTTAAAAAAATGTTACCTTTATACTAAAATTGAGATATTGTATTTATATAATACTGTAATTTTTAACATCAACACATCAACAACACAATTCTAATTAATAACAAAGATCACATGAAAAAAGTAATCACATTTATTTGCTTATTTGTAGCAATTCAAATTGGTTTCTCCCAAAACCAACTTAATCTAAACAGCAGGGAAGAAAGATTAGCGTATGTTAGAACTGAGCTAGAATTAACAAGAGATTCTCTTAAAACTATATTGACAAAATATGACAAGTTACAAGAGCAAAAAAATTCTGCTTTAGATAAATTAGCTGACAAAGAAGCTAAATTTTTTGACAACAACCCAAAACCTGTAAAAGGTGAATTTGAAACAACTAGCCAATTTGCAGAAAGAACTCAAAATTGGAATGACAGATTAGCTGGAATGCGTTCTGCTCACAAGATTTATGTAAATAGTATTGATAAAAAGTTAAAGTTAAACAGTTCTGTTAACAACAATCCTCAGTACAACAAAAACTTAAAAGCTAAAATTGACGAATATGACAACAAATTAGCATCTTTAGAACATGAATTTGAATCTAAAGGAGGCGCTACTTTTGACGTTTTTAAATTTGATGCAGATAACCAAGTTTTTAACGTTACTTTAGATGGAAAAGCATACTCTATTAATTTCCACAAGTACCCAATTGCTGAAGCAAAAAGATTAAAAGAAAACTTAGCTGATGTAAAAGTAGCTTATGTTTTTGATAGACCTTATGCAGTTGAATTTCAAAATAGACAATATTTCTTAGAAAATTACTCTAGTAACTTTGTAGATAAAATAGCTAAGTTTGTAACTCAAAACAAAGAGTACTACTTAGGTAATTTAGAAGATGTAGAGGACAAAAATCACTTAGTTCTTTACAAGCAAATTAATACTAAAGCACTTGCTTCTTGGAAAGACACTAAGCACTTAAGAGGAATTGCTTTAGAAACAATGGATGCTGATAAAAAAATAAAGTTAGATTATTCTTTTACAATAGACCATAATGGTAAAATTAAGTTTATTGATTTTACTTCTAATGACAAGGATATCATGAACATTAAAAACCACCCTAACTCTGGTAAAAAATATGATAAGAAAAACATTGTTTACTTAGAAGAGTTATTAGAGAGAGAAATTAAGCCTATTTTTAGAAAAGGTTGCAAGAGTACTATTAATGAAAAAACATTTAAATGTAGATACCCTGCAAGTTTTAGAATTAATATGAGATACGAAGAATAAAAACTATTCTTTACAAA
>CALHCK010000031.1 GCA_937936695.1 uncultured Polaribacter sp. | reverse complement strand
CAAGGAATATGGCATATTTGGATAGGTACAGATCATATTTTCTTTTTAATTGCTCTTATATTACCTGCGGTAGTAAGACGTAGAAAAACAAAACATTTACCACTTGTTAAAAGCTGGAAACCAGTAGATAAATTTAAGCCTGCGTTTTCTTACATTATTAGAATAATTACCTTTTTTACTTTAGCTCATACAATTACGTTAAGTCTTGCTGCATTACAAATTATTAGCCTACCAGGATGGATTGTAGAGTCTATTATTGCTTTTTCAATAGGGTTGGCTGCGTTGCACAATATTAAACCTATATTTAAAGGTAAAGATTGGTTAATTGCTTTTGTTTTTGGATTATTTCATGGGTTTGGATTTGCAAGTGTGCTTGGAGATATTGGTTTAAAAGACGAGTTTTTAGTTTATTCTTTATTAGGTTTTAACATTGGAGTAGAAATAGGTCAACTTGTTATTATTGCTCTTATTTTTCCATTGTTATACCTTATCAGACAAAGAAAATCGTATCCAAAAATACTTATTGCAGGCTCTATATTTTTAATACTAGCTTCTATATACTGGATTATAGAAAGAGTTTTTGATGTAAATTTAGGACTAGAAGATACTATTAAATACAACTTGTATCAACTTGCTGTTAAACTAGGTTTAAAATAATATAATAGATAATTTTAATGAAAAAAGATAACGCATCTTCTACA
The DNA here is from genome assembly GCA_937936695.1 of uncultured Polaribacter sp. Classification (GTDB taxonomy): domain Bacteria; phylum Bacteroidota; class Bacteroidia; order Flavobacteriales; family Flavobacteriaceae; genus Polaribacter. Next base: position 4,719 of record CALHCK010000031.1, on the reverse strand, counting down.
TCTTCATTACTCTCTCGATGGAAAAATCGAAAAAATAAGACTGAGCAAAAACCTGGAATTACACAAATTCCGGATGCAACTGCAATACCATTATCTAAAGAGCAAAAACGTTTATGGTTTTTGCAACAATTAAACCCTAACAATTCGTTTTACAACTATGCAGAATTATATAGGTTAGAAGGAAATTTAGACATTAGTGCTTTTGAAAAAAGTATACGTATTATTGAGAACAGACACGATATTTTAAGATCTACTTATCCGATTGAAGAAGGTATACCTACCGTAAAAATAGCGAATACTTCTCAATCTGTTTTTAACTTTATAGATTATAGTAATCATGCTTATGAACTTGCTTCAGAAAAAGCAAATAATTTAATTAGTAAAAAGTCAAAACATACTTTTAAATTATCAGAAGAACCTTTATTACAAACCACTGTTATTAAAGTTGCAGAAAACACGTATTTGTTTTTAATAGTAATGCATCATATTATAACCGACAAGTGGTCTATGAAAGTTTTTAGAAAAGAACTTGCTGATAATTATGAACAGTTGTTAAAAGGAGTTACACCTAAACAAGCTCCACTAAATATTCAATATAGTAGTTACGCTTATTGGCAACAAAAACAACCTGTTAATAAAGAACACCTTGCTTATTGGCAACAAAAACTTGCTGGTAATTTACCAACTTTAAACATATCTACAGATTATCCTAAAAAGACACAACCTTCTTATAAAGGAGCTTTTCATAAAAAAACATATAGCAAAGAAACATCTAATTCCTTTTTTGATCTTTGTAAAAAAATGGGTACCACTCCATATGTAACTATGTTGAGCGTGTATTATGTGTTACTTCAAAAATATTCTGGTCAGCAAGATATTTTAATAGGTACACCTATTACCAAAAGAGAACAAACAAACTTAGAAAACCTCATCGGTTTTTTTAATGACACATTAGTCTTAAGAAATACTGTTGCTATAAATACTTCTTTTAGCACTTTAATAGAATCGGTAAAAAAAACAACTTTAGACGCGTTTTCTAACAAAGACATTTCTTTTGATACTTTAGTAAAAACAATAAAGCCTAAAAGATCTCTTGGAGAGCATCCTTTTTTTAAGGCGATGTTTTTATATCATAAAGTACCAGAAACACCTACACTAGGAAATAATATTAAAATATCATACGAGCCTTATGATGCTGGGGTAGCTAAATTTGATCTTACACTTTATATTTCTGAGGATAATGATGCACTAATGTCGCTTATGGAATATGCTACAGATTTGTTTGCCCCAAGCACCATTGTTCGTATGCATGAACATTTTGAAATTATACTTAAAAAGGTAATCAATAACCCTGATGCGATTATTGAAGACATTCAATTGCATACTGATAAAGAAATTCAATTTTACAATAGTTTAGAAGCATCCGCAGAAAAAAGCAACATCAAACACTCGGGAATACATGAAATAATTGCCGAACAAGCAGAAAAAAAACCAAATGCAGTTGCTGTTGTTTTTAAGGATACAAAAATTACTTATAAAGAGCTTAATGACAGAGCTACCAAAATAGCTACAGAGCTTATAGCACAAGGAATTAAAGAAAATGATATTGTTGGCTTATGCATAACACGTTCTGAAAACATGATTGTTGGCTTGCTTGGTATTTTAAAATCCGGAGCTGCTTATTTACCTTTAGATCCAGAATATCCGTCAGAAAGAATTGCATACATACTAAATAATGCAAATGCAAAAAGCCTACTGACAGAACAAAAGCTGCAAAAAAACTTTGCTCATTCAACTGTTAAATTGCAAATATTAGAAACACTAGAGCGTGCAACTAAAAATAATAAAACAATCCTTCCTAAAGTAAAAAACAATAACAAAGCATACGTTATTTATACTTCTGGTAGTACAGGCACTCCTAAAGGGGTACCTATTTCTCATGAAAACATTATACATTCTACATTTGCTAGAACCAATTTTTACGCAACAAATCCTAGTGCGTTTTTATTAATGTCTTCTATTTCTTTTGATAGCTCTAAGGCAGGAATATTTTGGAGTTTATGTACTGGTGGTACTTTAGTTATTTCTGAAAAACATTTAGAGCAAGACATAGATCATTTAGCAAATACTATATATAAAAATTCGGTAAGCCATACACTTATGCTGCCATCTTTATATGATCAAGTAATACAATATGCAGATTTAAAAAAGCTTACTTCTTTACAAACGGTAATTGTTGCCGGAGAAGCTTGTAGTCATCAATTAATTACACATCATTTTAACAAACTACCAAACGTACAAATGTATAACGAATACGGTCCTACAGAAAGTACCGTATGGTGTATTGCACATAAATTAAAAGCAACAGACGCGCAAAAAAGAAATGTTCCTATAGGCATACCTATAAGTAATACTTCTGTTTTTATACTTGATGAAAATTTACAAAGAGTACCTTACGGATCTATTGGTGAGTTGTATATAGGCGGACAAGGACTTGCTACAGGTTATTTAAATGACCCTAAAAAAACAGCAGCTTCTTTTATAAAACATCCATTTAGTAAAAACACAACAGATCGTGTATACAAAACTGGCGATCTTGCAAAATATGCAGAAGATGGTACCATCGTTTTTTTAGGAAGAAAAGACACTCAAGTAAAAATAAGAGGCTACAGAATAGAGTTAGATGAAATAGAGCAACTTATTGCCACAGATAATACTGTAGAACAAACTGTTGTTAGCATAGAAAATGAAATTGATGCTATAAACTGGGATACTTTACTACAAGAAGACCCTAAAAAAACAGCAACAACACTTAATAAATACTTTTCTAATACAGATATAGAGCAAATGCTTACTTCTGTAGAAGCACTCTCTGAAGAGGCTTTAGATTTAGTAATTAAAAATTTAGATTAAAGGGAGATGAAAAGAATAAGACGTTCAGATAAATATCAAATAGAACTTACCATAAAAGAAGATAGTTTTATAAACCCTCCGAGAGCTATTCAAAGATCTGCAGTAATTAACAGAGCTCTTAAAGAGTTTTCTGCAGATGTAGAAGCTATTGATGAGCAAACTAAACATTTTGTTACTGGAGAAGTAGATTTAGAAATTAGAACAATTAACGACAGAACCCACACCAAACTTTCTGATCAAGAAATTATGGAAGATTGGCAAATACCACTAATGCAACGTATGGCAGATGTGATATGCGACACCAAAGGAGATATTTTAGAAATAGGTTTTGGTAGAGGTATTTCTTCAGATATGATTCAGGATCATCATGTAAAATCGCACACAATTATAGAATGCAACGAGCAAGTTATTATTGATTATTTTGAAGATTGGAAAAATAAATTTACAGGTAGCGATATTAAAATAATACAGGGGTTATGGCAAGATACATTGGCATCAACAGGTTTATTTGATGGTATCTTTTTTCATACTTATCCTTTAAATGAAGAGGAATACATGAAATACGTACAAGAGAGCATTACGTTTGCAGAACACTTTTTTCCGCATGCTTCTAAGCACTTAAAAAAAGGAGGTTCTTTTACGTATTTTTCTAATGAAATAGACTCTTTAAGTAGAGAACATCAACGTTTACTTTTACAACATTTTTCTTCTTTTAGCATACAAGTAGTACCACTTAAAATGCCAGAAAATGTAAAAGATATTTGGTGGGCAAACTCTATTGTAGTAGTAAAAGCTGTAAAATAATGCCAGAAAAATTAGAAGATAGAATTAAGGCTCTAAGCCCGTTAGCAAAACAACTACTTTTAACAAAAGTTAAAGAAACGCTTTCTGCAAAAAGAGTTGAAAACACTAATAATCAACGAAAAAAAATTGTTGCTTACATAAAGCCTAACAATAATTTTTCTTTAGATATATTAAAAGAAAACCTTAAAAGTAAGTTACCAGACTATATGGTACCTTCTCAGTTTGTTACCGTACAAACAATGCCGCTATTACCTAACGGAAAAATAGACAGACATCAATTACAAAAAACGGAAATAAAAACTGACACAAAAAAAACAGTTACCTCAGCAAATACACTAGAACAAAAATTAATTAAAATTTGGGAAGAAACTTTAGGGTTTGCACCAATTAATAAAAATGATAATTTCTTTGAAATTGGAGGAGATTCTATTTTAAGTATTCAAATTATTGCTAAAGCTAAAAAACAAGGTATTGATTTAAAAGCAAACGATTTATTTGAACATCAAACCATTGAAGAACTTGCTCTTTTTGCTAAAGCTCCTGAAAATACATCGAACACAGCACAAAAATTAATTAAAATTTGGGAAGAAACTTTAGGGTTTGCCCCAATTAACAAAAATGATAATTTCTTTGAAATTGGAGGAGATTCTATTTTAAGCATTCAAATTATCGCTAAAGCTAAAAAAGAAGGTATTATTTTAAAGGCTAACGATTTATTTGAGCATCAAACTATTGCTGAACTTGCTCTTTTCTCTAAAAAAGAATCACAAGAAAAAACAGCAGCAATTATAAGCGGAACAGTTCCTTTATCGCCTATACAACATTGGTTTTTTGAGGATCATAAAAATGCACCTAATTACTGGAATCAAGGGGTTCAATTAAATAATCTTCCAAACAACACAGAAGAACAGATTGCTAAAGTTTGCAATCATTTAATTACACAACATGATGCTTTACGAGCACGTTTTGTATTTACTAACAATACCTGGAAACAAGAAATTA
>CALHCK010000030.1 GCA_937936695.1 uncultured Polaribacter sp. | reverse complement strand
GAAAAATACATGACTTAAAATCTAGAATCCAACTATTTATAATTAGTGTAGTGAGTGAAGTGTATTGTTTCTTAAGTACTGCAAATATACTACAAAAATAGAGCTTTACAAAATTGCATGCCTACATATTTTTTAAAGATTTCTATATTTTACCTTTAATTTAAATGATTTTTTATTTAAAAATAAATGTAAAAACCTTTTTAATAAGCCAGAAAACCAACTGTTTTTGTTTAACTATTATTAAAAAATGTTAAAAAAACAATAAAATTAGTAAAACATGCTATTATTAATAGTATTACTTTTAAATTTGAAAATAAAAATCATCAATGAAAAATTTATTATCAGTTTTAAAAATATCTGTTTCTGATAAAATATTTATCAAAGACCCAGAAACATCTCAACTAGGAAAACGCATTGTTGAAAATAGTATATTATTGATTAATGATATAGGTTTTGAATGTTTTACGTTTAAAAAACTAGGTGATAAAATTGGCTCTAACGAAAGTTCTATTTATAGATATTTTGAAAACAAACATAAACTACTGCAATATTTATCTTCTTGGTATTGGGCTTGGTTAGAATATCAATTGGTAATAGAAACATTTAGTATTTCTAATCCAAAAGAAAAATTAGATAAGGCCATAAATGTGGTTACTAGAACCGTAAAAAAAGATAACGACTTTTCTCATATTAACGAAATAATACTTTACAAAATTATTGTAAACGAAAGTTCTAAATCTTTTTTAACAAAAGAAGTAGACTCCGAAAATAAAGAAGGTTACTTTGAGGTTTACAAACGTATTATTACAAGATTAAGCATTATAATTACAGAGGTAAATAAAGATTATTCTTACGCCTTAAGTTTGGCTAGTACAATTTTAGAAGGTGGTTTACATCAACATTATTTAAAAGAACATTTTCCATCTATTACAGATTGTAAAAACGAAGATACACCCACTCAATTTTTTACAGAACTTGTTAAAAAAGCTTTAAATTAAAAAAGAATGAAAAAGACTCAATTAACTCCTTGGCAACGTTTTATTGGCTTGTTAAAATTAGAAAAGAAAGATATTTTTCAAATATTTTACTATGCTATTTTTGGTGGTATCGTTGCATTATCTCTTCCTCTAGGAATTCAAGCAATTATCAATTTAATTCAGGGTGCTCAAATATCTACTTCTTGGATTGTTTTAGTTATAGTAGTAACCTTAGGTGTTATTTTTTCTGGTGCGTTACAACTTATGCAATTAAGAATTATAGAAACCATTCAGCAAAGAATTTTTACAAGAGCTGCTTTTGAACTAAGTTATCGTTTTCCGAAAATTAAAATGACTGAGTTGCGCAATTATTATCCGCCAGAATTAGCGAATCGTTTTTTTGATACATTAACTATTCAAAAAGGATTATCTAAAATATTAATTGATGTACCAACAGCATTGTTACAGATTACTTTTGCTTTAATATTATTATCTTTTTATCATCCATTTTTTATCATTTTTGGTATTCTTTTGGTTATATTAATTTACATCGTTTTTAAATTTACGGCTCAAAAAGGATTGGAAACCAGCTTAATGGAGTCTAAAATAAAATATAAAGTTGCACATTGGATTCAAGAAATAGCCAGAGCAGTTATCAGTTTTAAACTATCTGGTACAACCAATTTAGCAGTAACTAAAAACGATGATTTAGTTAGTAAATATATAGATGCTAGAGAAGCGCATTTTAAGATACTTATTTTACAATTTAGCCAAATGATTGGTTTTAAAGTAATTGTAACTGCTAGTTTACTTTTAATTGGTGGAGCCTTGGTATTAAGTCAAGAAATGAATATTGGTCAGTTTGTGGCTGCAGAAATAATTATTTTATTAATTATAGGTTCTGTAGAAAAACTAATTGTTGGGTTAGAATCTTTTTACGACGTGCTTACATCCATAGAAAAAATAGGTCAGGTTGTAGATAAAGATTTAGAATCTCAAGAAGGAGATAAACCCTTATTTAAAAATGGTGTAACACTAGAATTAGAAAATGTAACTTATAAAGTAGCTAATAGAAAAAAGCATATTGTAAAAGACCTTTCTTTAACTATAGAACCAAGTAGTAGAATTTTGGTTATGGGAGAAAGTGGTGCTGGAAAATCTACTTTATTGCGTTTAATATCTGGTATTAATCAACCTTCTTTTGGTAATATTTATGTAAACAATTTATCCTTAAATAGCATTCATTTAAATCACTACCGCTCTCAATTAGGTTTATCTCTTTCTGATGAAACTCCTTTTGAGGGTAGCATTAGAAACAACCTTGTTTTTGGAAATACAAGTGTAGATGACGAAACTATTTATGACGCTTTAGAAATTGTAGGTTTAACCGCATTTTTAAAAGAACAATCAGAAGGTTTAGAAACTATTTTATATCCAGAAGGCAAGCAAATGTCTTATACAATTGCTAAAAAAATAATTTTAGCAAGAGCCATTATTAAAAAGCCAAAAATAATGATTTTAGAAGATCCTTTAGATCAATTTAATCTAGAAGAAACTCAAAATATCATTAGCTATTTAACAGATGTAGCAAGACCTTGGGCATTAATTGTTGTAAGTAGCAAAAAGAGTTGGAGAACAAAGTGCAACAAAACACTTACGTTAGAAAAAGGAGAAATTAAATCAATAATATAATTAGACATGTTAAATATATCTAATAACAAATTAAGTACAGATTTTGATTTAAAGAATTTTAAATCTGGTAAAAAAATACTGAATAAAAAATACTACAAAGCATTAAATAAATTTCTTTTAGTTTTTGCCATTGTAGGTTTTATTGCTCTTTTTTTACCTTGGACACAAAATATTTCTGGTAGAGGGTTAGTAACCACTTTGTACCCTAGCCAAAGACCGCAAACTATTCAATCTCAAATACCTGGTCGTATTGAAGAGTGGTATGTACAAGAAGGAGACTTTGTAAAAAAAGGAGATACTATTCTTAGAATTTCTGAAGTAAAAAGTGAATATTTTGATGATAGATTGGTAGAAAGAACAACAGATCAAATTAATGCAAAATCGTCTTCTGTAACTGCATATCAAGAAAAAGTTGGCGCGCTTAAAAGACAGGTTGTAGCCTTAAAAGAAGAACAAAAATTAAAAATAGAACAGGCAAGAAACAAGCTGCTTCAATCTAAATTAAAAGTAAAAAGTGATAGCATAGATTTTGCTGCTGCTAAAACTAATATATCTATAGCAACCACGCAGTTTAATAGAACGTTAACATTACAAAAAGAAGGTTTAAAAGCTGTAAAGGATGTTGAAGAAAAGAGATTAAAATTACAAGCAACACAAGCTAAATTAATATCTCAAGAAAACAAGTTGCTTGCTAGTAAAAACAATATATTAAATGCTAAATTAGAACTTTCTAGAATAAAAGCTTCTTACGCAGATAAAATATCTAAATCTCAGAGCGATATGTTTACTGCTCAATCTAGTGGTTTTGATGCTGTTGCTCAGGTTTCTAAATTAGAAAACAACAGAAGTAATTATGCTGTAAGAAGTAGTTTATTATACATTACTGCTCCGCAAAACGGGTATATCAATAAAGCTATAAAAGGGGGTATTGGAGGTACTTTTAAGGGAGGTGATGATATTGTAGGTATTATGCCTGAAAAATACGATTTAGCTGTTGAAACTTTTGTAAGACCGATAGATTTGCCTTTAATACATATTGGAGAAAAAGTACGTGTTCAGTTTGATGGTTGGCCTGCTATTGTTTTTTCTGGATGGCCTAATGTTTCTTATGGTACTTATGGTGCTAAAGTTGTTGCCATAGAAAATTTTATAAGCGATAATGGAAAGTTTAGAATTTTACTAGCTCCTGATAATAAAGACCACACATGGCCAACAGCTATTAGAGTTGGATCTGGTGCGCAAACAATTGCTTTGTTAGAAGATGTACCTATTTGGTTTGAACTTTGGAGACAATTAAACAGCTTCCCTCCTAACTACTATCAACCTGCAAATGGTAAAAAAACAAAAAAGAAATAAGAGTTTTTAAAACTTAGATATTCAATATGAAAAAGTACATTTTATTAGCCCTTCTTTTTGGATTCTCAACATTTTTTGCTCAAGATAAATTAGATTCTATTATGTCTTTATCTGAGTATTTAGGCTATGTAAAAAACTATCACCCTATTGTTAAACAAGCAAACCTTGTTATTAACAAAAGTGAAGCAAAATTACTAAAAGCAAGAGGAGGTTTTGATCCAAAAATAGAAATAGATTACGATAAGAAAGAATTTAAAAAATTAGAATATTTTGATAAATTAAATGCTGCTTTTAAAATACCTACTTATTACGGAATAGAGTTTAAAGCTAATTTCGAGCGAAATGAGGGCGTTTTTTTAAATCCGGAAGCCAATGTACCATCAGAAGGACTTTATAGCGCAGGGATCTCTGCATCGCTTTTAAAAGGCTTAGTTATTAACAAAAGAATGGCTGCTTTAAAAAAAGCCAAACTATTTTTAAATCAATCTAAAGAAGACCAACTTATTTTAGTTAATGAAATTTTGTATGATGCCTCTTTAGCATATTTTTATTGGTTAAAAACTTACAACGAAAAAAAGGTATATGAAAACTTTTTAAACAATGCTGAAATAAGATTTAAAGCTACTAAAAAAGCTTTTTTAGAAGGAGAAAAACCAGCTATAGATACTACAGAAGCTAAAATAACTTTAAATAACAGAAAGCTTAATTTAGAAAAAGCTAGTATTAAACTTGTAAAATCTTCTTTAGAGTTATCTAATTTTTTATGGTTAACTAATAATACTCCCATAGAATTAAAAGAGTATATAACACCAGACGTAAATACACTTAATAATGTAGATACTACGTTTAATATTGCGTTATTTAACAATGCAACTTTTGATATTAATAATCACCCTAAAATTAAATCTTTAGAGTTTAAAATTAAAAGTTTAAATGTAGAAAAAAGGCTAAAATTAAATAGTTTGTTACCAAAACTAGACGTACAGTATAACTTTTTAACAGAAAGAAACAACCCGCCTAATTCATTTAATTCTCAAGAATATAAAGCTGGTGTTACGTTTAAGCTACCTATATTTTTACGAAAAGAAAAAGGTGATTTAAAATTAGCGAAGATTAAATTGCAGAACAAAAAATTTGAAAACGAAGTAGCTAAAATTACTATTAAAAACAAGGTTAAAGCAATTCAAAAAGAACTTACATCTTTTGTAACTCAAAATAGCTTAACCAAAGATATTGTTAGAGATTATGGAACGCTTTTAAATGCTGAAGATCGTAAATTTTTTCTTGGAGAAAGTTCTTTATTTTTAGTTAATTATAGAGAAGTAAAATTAATAGAAGCTAAATTAAAGGCCATAGATTTAGAAAATTCTTTCTTTAAAACAAAAGCCA
>CALHCK010000029.1 GCA_937936695.1 uncultured Polaribacter sp. | reverse complement strand
CTCGGAGAAATGTTTATTGTTGTTTGATTTCCAAAATTAGCAGAGAAACCTCCACCGTAACGTACGTTTTCCCAAAAACTACTTTTTTGTTGAGCAATGGTATTGAAAGAGAATAGTAAAACGGTTAAGAATAATAATTTTTTCATGATTTAAAATTAGATATGTTCGTCTAATTTAATCAATTCAGCATAATTTTTATTTAATTTTTTTAATAAAATACCATAGGCAAGTTTGTAGAAAAGCCATAACAACAGTGTAAAAACAGAAATTACAATAAGTTGTCCAATCATCATATATATCACTACTTTGTCAATATCTAAATGTGAATTTTGAATATTAATAGCTTTCTGGAGTTTATCTGTATCTGAAAACATAAAGAAATTAATAGTTATCCCTCCAAAAATAAAGCCTAATAAATTATAAATTACATAATATTTTACAGTTTTTCTAACCTTTAAAATACTTTTAATTAGTTTTTTAGTGTTTTCTAATACACTAATTTGTTTATAGTTTTTGTAAAATAGGTATATAAATATTAAAAGTACTAAATAGTGTATTACAGACGATACGTAAAAAAACGTTGTCATTTCTAAATCTTCATACATTTTGTAAACACTATCTGGTAACATAAATGTAATACCACCCCAAAAAACAAACTCTAAAATACCAATAATAAAAATCCATTTTACAACAGAAGAAGATTTTTTATGGGTAAAATTGTAAATCTGCTCAGTAGAAAATTTGTCTTTTTCTTCTGATTGATGATTCCAAGATTGTTTATATTTTTCTAACGCATCCATGTATTTATGGCTTCAATATATTTTTTAACTTTTCTTTAGCTCTATTCATTTTTACTCTAGCATTTACAGAGCTTATACCTAGTGTTTCAGAAATTTCTTTATAAGGTTTATCTTCTAAATACAAAAAAATTAGTGCTTTATCAATATCATTTAGTTGATGAATGGCTTTGTATAAAGACTGCAATTGTTTTTCTTGTGTATCATCATAATCATTAGATTTAATTTTAAAAGCTATTTCGCTAATATCTTGTGTTTTTATAGTTCTAGTAGATTTTCTGTACAAAGAAATAGCAGTGTTTAAAGCCACTCTATACATCCAAGTACTAAATTTAGAGTCGCCTCTAAACTTGGTATAGTTTTTCCATAGTTGAATGGTTATTTCTTGAAACAAATCATCATGAGCATGCTTATTTGTGGTGTAAATTCTACAAATTTTATGAACAATATTTTGATTTTTTTCAAAGTCCGATAAAAATTTCGACTCTAAATCTTTTTGCACTCTATATGTTTGGTTGATATTCTATGAGTATCATAAAGATATTAAATGTTACAAAATTCTATAAAAATATTTTAGTTTCAGTTTTTTTCTTAAATTTGTTTATCTAAAACTAAAATAAATTGAACAGTATTAAGCAAGACTTTACCATTAAAGACCTAGAAAACATATCAGGTATAAAAGCACATACCATTCGTATTTGGGAAAAAAGGTACAATTTGTTAGAGCCTAAAAGAACAAGTACAAATATTAGATATTATTCTAATGATAACTTACTAAAGCTTTTAAATATTGTACTTTTAAATAATAACAATTACAAGATATCTAAAATTGCTAAAATGACTGAAGAAGAGCTAGTTCTAAAGTCTAGAGAATTGGCTTTTAGTTCGGGCATAAATGATGAGGCAATTAACTCTTTTAAATTGTCTATGTTTCAGTTTGATAAAGTGCTTTTTAACAATACGTATAACAAACTTTTACATAAAAAAACATTTAGAGAAATATTTAAAGATGTCTTTATTCCTTTTTTACATGATATTGGATTAATGTGGCAAACAGACACATTAATGCCAGCGCATGAGCATTTTATATCTAATCTAATAGCTCAAAAAATACAAATTAATACAGAAAAATTACAATACAGCGTATCTAACTCTAACAAAACCTATGTATTGTTTTTACCTGAAAATGAAATTCATGAATTGGGCTTATTGTATTTAAATTACGAGTTGGTGCTTAGAGGAAATCATACCATATATTTAGGGCAAAGTTTACCCTTAGACAATTTAGATTATTTCTTTAAAAATGGAAGAGAAATCTGTTTTGTAACTTCTATGACTGTAATGCCTTACGATGATAAATTGAAAGAATATTTTAGTGAAATTAATGACATTTTAAAAGATACAAACCATGAGTTAATAGCTATTGGTAGAAAAACTAGTTTATTAAAAGAATTTAAATTTGAAGCTAAAATACTACTACATGATACCGTACAAAATTTGTTAAAAGATTTATAAATCTTTATAGTTTTAATTATAATTTGTTTAATACTTTATTATATTTGTTTAACAAAATAAAATATGAGCAAAAACATTTACATCATCGGTTCTGGTTTTTCATCTTTAGCAGCTTCTTGCTATTTAGCTAAAGAAGGGTATAAAGTTACTGTTTTAGAAAAAAATGATACTTTAGGAGGTAGAGCTAGACAATACAAAAAAGATGGTTTTACTTTTGATTTAGGACCTTCTTGGTATTGGATGCCAGATGTTTTTGAGCGATTTTTTAAAGATTTTAATAAAAAACCATCTGACTATTATACATTAGATAAACTTAGCCCTGGTTACGAAGTATATTACGGTAAAAACGATTCTATAACTATTTCTGATAAATTGGAAGACATTTATAAAATGTTTGAAGAAGAAGAAAAGGGGAGTAGTAAATATTTAAAAGATTTTTTAGATTCTGCAAAATCTAATTATGATACAGCCATAAAAGACTTGGTGTACAAACCAGGAATATCTCCTCTAGAATTAGTTACTACAACAACTGTTGCAAGAGTATCTCAATTTTTTTCAACAATAAGAAAACAAGTAAGAAAAAATATAAAAAGTCAAAAATTAATTCAAATTTTAGAATTTCCGGTACTATTTTTAGGTGCAAAACCTAGCAATACACCTGCTTTTTATAATTTTATGAATTATGCAGATTTTGGTTTAGGTACTTGGCACCCTAGAGGTGGTATGTACAAAGTTATAGAGGGTATGGTATCTTTAGCATCTTCTTTAGGCGTTACTTTTAAAACAAATGCCAACGTAGAAAAAATTTTAGTAGATAGTAATAAAACTGTTTCTGGTTTAATTGTAAATGGAGAAACATTAAAAACAGAACTTGTTTTAAGTGGTGCAGATTATCATCATACAGAAACATTATTAGAAACCAATCACAGGCAGTATTCAGAATCTTATTGGGATAAGAAAACATTTGCGCCATCATCTTTATTATTTTACGTAGGCTTTAATAAAAAAATAAAAAACGCAAGTCATCATACTCTATTTTTTGATACTGATTTTGATAAGCATGCAGAAGAAATTTATGATGAACCTAAATGGCCCACAGATCCGTTATTTTATGCAAACTTTACTTCTATGACAGATAAAACATCTGCTCCAGAAGGTAAAGAAGCCGGTTTTTTCTTAATTCCTTTAGCACCAGGTATAAAAGATACTCCAGAACTAAGGGCGCTTTATTTTGATAAAATAATGGACAGATTTGAAAAATTAACTGGGCA
>CALHCK010000028.1 GCA_937936695.1 uncultured Polaribacter sp. | reverse complement strand
CAAATGGTTTATAAACTTTGTGGTTACCAACTTTTTAGAGATGTTAAAGAACAAGCTACTCAAGGAGAAGTGCTCAGTTTTATTGAGGAAAGCGAAATAGGAGATTTAGCATTTTTTGATAATGAGGAAGGAGAAATTATACATGTTGGTATTATTTTAAATGATTATAATATTATTCATTCCTTTGGTAAAGTAAGAATTGATACACTAGACCATAGTGGTATTTTTAATGCTGATTTACAAAAACACACCCATAAATTAAGAGTTATAAAAAAGATTATATAATAAAAAAACCAAGATTTTCATCTTGGTTTTTATTTTTTAAAGAATAGTATATTTTATTTACCTCTCAATTCTTTATAAACAGGTCTTAATGCATCTGCTTTAGCAGTCATACCTAAAGTATCATACATATTTAAAAGAATTCTTACAGAATCTATATTTCTTTCTAACTTATCTGCTTTTTCAAAATAAGGAATAGCATCTTTATACAATTGTTTTTGTTGAGCATGTAAAGCATCATATTTTTTTTCGTTAGATAAATTTTTATTCATTTCATCTACAATTGCTTGCTCATTTGCTAAAACAGTAATACCGTAATTTAAAATAGCATCTCTATAATCTGGTTTTAAATCAATTGCTTTTTGGTAATATTCTTTAGCTTTTTCTAATCTTTTTTGATTTTGATTTACAACTCCTAAATTAAAAAATAACGATGGATTATTGGGTTGTAATTTAATAGCATCCTCCATTAATTCACCAAACTTATCCATTTTATTTAACTTAATGTACATTTGAGCTTCATTCATAATCAAATTAACATCCATTGGGTTTTGTTTTCTAGCCTCTTTTAAAGCAGCAATAGCTTTTTCTGGCTTTCCTTCTTTAACATATGCATAAGCTATATTTTCTACTATGGCTGGTTTTTTACTTTTAAGGGTAATCTGGGTTGGGTCTTTGTCTACACCTAACTTTATTCTCTGATCTCTTAATGTTTTATCTGTACCAAAATACTCTTTTTTACCAGTAGAAACATTAACAGCATAATATTCTGTAACAATACCTGTGTAATTTAGTTTATTTAATTTCTCGTAATGTTTTAATGCTGTTTCACTATCTTTATCTAATTGAGCGCTAATAGCAGCATTATACAGTTGAGTAGTATCTTTAGGATTTAATTTATATGCTGTAAAAAAATCTTTTTTTGCACTTTTATAATCTCCATCATTATAGTTTTTAGAAGCATTTTGCCTAGAAAAAACAAGCAAATCTTTCAACTTCACTCTAGCTTCTTTAGTATATTTTATTTTATTAGTTTTTCTTTCAAATTTCAATAACTTCTTATATGCATCTGAAGATTTAACAATATTTATAGTATCATAAACCTGTCCTTTTAAAAATAAATATTTAGCTTTATATTTATCTTCAATTGCGCCTTCATTAGCTTCTAACTTTGCTAAGTTAGTCTCTGCTGTTATAAAATCTTTTTGTTTTACAGCCTTTTCAATTAACTTAATTTCATCTTTCTGAGCAAAAGCACATAAAGACAATAATCCTACTGTTACTGTTAATATTTGTTTTTTCATGTTGATTGAGTACTTATTTATTCTTGTGTTTCTTCTGTATTGTTTTCAATTTCCGTGCCATTCTCGTCAAGTCCTTCTTCTGTTTCTTCTTCATGCACAACTTTGGCTACAGCCGCAATACTATCATCATCTTTAATATTTATTAAACGTACCCCTTGTGTAGCACGTCCCATAACTCTTAAATCTTCTACAGCCATTCTAATAGTTAAACCAGATTTATTAATAATCATTAAATCATTAGAGTCATCTACATTTTTAATAGCTACTAAATCTCCTGTTTTTTCAGATATATTTAAAGTTTTAACTCCTTTACCTCCTCTATTTGTAATTCTATAATCTTCTAAACTAGACCTTTTTCCATATCCTTTTTCAGAAACAACCAAAATGTTACTTTCCATATCATTTACGGCAACCATTCCTACAACCTCATCAGTATCACTTTGTAAAGTTATTCCTCTTACACCTGAAGCAGTTCTTCCCATTGGTCTTGTTTTAGCTTCTTCAAAACGAATAGATTTACCTGATTTTAAAGCTAACATTACTTGGCTATCTCCTGTAGTTAATTTAGCTTCTAACAACTCATCACCTTCTTTAATGGTAATTGCATTAATACCATTTGTTCTTGGTCTTGAATATTGTTCTAAAGATGTTTTTTTAACTTGACCTTTTTTAGTTGCCATAATTACATAATGACTATTAATATAGGCTTCATCTTTTAAATCTTGAGTTACTAAAAACGCTTTTACTTTATCATCTGGCTCTATGTTTATTAAATTTTGCATAGCTCTTCCTTTGGTATTTTTACCACCTTCTGGAATCTCATAAACACGCATCCAAAATACTTTTCCTTTTTGTGTAAAGAAAAGCATGTACTGATGATTAGTACCAACAAACAAATGTTCTAAGAAATCTTCATTTCTTGTAGTGGCACCTTTTTGACCTCTACCTCCTCTATTTTGTACTTTATATTCGTCTAAGTTTGTTCTCTTTAAATATCCTGCGTTAGATATTGTTACCACTACTTTTGTATCTGGTATCATATCTTCTATACGCATATCTCCACCGGCATATTCTATCACAGATCTACGCTCATCACCATATTTATCTTTTATCAATAATAATTCGTCTTTTATTATTTGATAACGTCTAGGTTCATTTGCTAAAATATCTTTTAAATCTGCAATAGTTAGCATAATCTCTTCGTACTCTGCTCTTAACTTGTCTTGCTCTAGTCCTGTTAATTGACGAAGCCTCATTTCTACAATTGCCTTAGCCTGAATTTCAGACAACTCAAAACGTGCTATTAATTTTTCTCTTGCTTCATCTGCATTTTTAGAACCTCTAATAATAGCAATTACTTCATCTATATTATCAGACGCTATTATTAATCCTTCTAAAATATGTGCTCTTGCTTCTGCTTTTTTAAGTTCAAACTCTGTTCTTCTAACAATAACCTCGTGTCTATGTTCTACAAAGTAATGTATTAACTGCTTTAAGTTTAATTGTTCTGGTTTACCATTAACCAAAGCAATATTATTAACACTAAAAGATGTTTGTAACTGTGTGTATTTAAATAATTTATTTAATACAATGTTTGGTATAGCATCACGTTTTAAAACGTATACAATTCGCATTCCGTTTCTATCAGACTCATCTCTAAGATTAGCAATACCTTCTATTTTCTTTTCATTTACTAACTCAGCAGTTTTTTTAATCATTTCTGCTTTGTTAACTTGGTAAGGAATTTCAGTAACAATAATACACTCTCTTCCTTTTACCTCTTCTATAACAGCCTTAGCTCTCATAACAATACGGCCTCGTCCTGTATGAAAAGCATCTCTTACACCATCATATCCATAAATAATACCTCCTGTAGGAAAATCTGGAGCACTAATGTGCTGCATTAATTCATCTACCTCAATATCTCTATTATCAATATATGCAACAGTACCATTTATAACTTCTGTTAAATTATGTGGCGCCATATTTGTTGCCATACCTACCGCAATACCAGAAGCACCATTTACCAATAAATTAGGTATACGTGTTGGTAAAACCGTTGGTTCTTTTAAAGTATCATCAAAGTTTAAACGATGATCTACAGTATCTTTTTCAATATCAGCTAACATTTCTTCTGATATTTTTTGCATTCTAACCTCAGTATAACGCATTGCTGCTGGCGAATCTCCATCTACAGAACCAAAGTTCCCTTGTCCATCTACCATTAAATAACGCACACTCCAATCTTGAGCCATACGTACCATTGAATCGTACACAGAAGTATCTCCGTGTGGGTGATACTTACCCAATACCTCTCCTACGATTCTTGCAGATTTTTTATACGCTCCAGTTGCTTTAATTCCTAACTCATGCATACCAAACAAAACCCTTCTGTGTACAGGTTTTAAACCATCTCTTACATCTGGTAATGCTCTAGATACAATTACTGACATCGAATAATCGATGTATGCAGATTTCATCTGCTCTTCAATGTTAATCGGAATTAACTTTTCTCCGTCTGCCATATATATAATTAGTTAATTTTTATTCTTTTTTTTAAAACAAGGCAAGATACAATTTCTGAAAGTTTTAACAAAAAAATTAAACTTAGTTATCCTGCAGAGTTATTAACATTTTTTAATAATTTTTAGCTTCTTTTTATTTGTTGTATTTACAATAGTTTTTTATATTGTATCCATGGTTAAATTGTCAATTACACATACAATTGGCACCATTTTTGTAATTTTTTACACAAAATAAAGACTAAAAGGATATCACATCAAATTATAGATAGAAAGAAATATGGACGATAATTTTTCACCAAAAGTTAGAGATGTTATTACCTTCAGTAAAGAAGAAGCGCTTAGATTGGGGCACGAATTTATTGGAACAGAACATCTACTATTAGGTTTAATAAGAAAAGGAGAAGGGAAAGCAATAGAAATATTAACAGCATTTGATGTTGATTTAAATTTGCTACGCAAAAAACTAGAGCAATTAAACCCTGCAAATCCAACTTTTCTTGGAGGTACAGACAAACCTAGTTTAAGACTTACAAGACAAGCAGAAAAGGCGCTAAAAACAACTTTTTTAGAAGCTAAATTGTACCAAAGTGAAGCCATTGATACTGCTCACTTATTATTATGTATTTTAAGAAACGAAAATGACCCAACTACTAAATTGGTTCATAAATACAATGTAAATTATGATGAAGCAAAGTCACTGTACAAACAGTTACATGTAGATGATGATTTACCTATAAACCCAATTGCCGAAACTCCTTCTGATGATGAGTTTGCTGCAGAAAAACCAAACCCTTTTGAGCAATCTCAAAAAGGTAAAAATGTAAAAAAATCTAAGACTCCTGTTTTAGATAACTTTGGTAGAGATTTAACTGATTTAGCCGAAAAAGGCAAGTTAGATCCTGTGGTTGGTAGACAAAAAGAAATAGAACGTGTTTCTCAGATTTTAAGTCGAAGAAAAAAGAACAACCCAATGTTAATTGGAGAACCCGGAGTTGGTAAATCTGCTATTGCAGAAGGTTTAGCTTTGAGAATTGTAGATAGAAAAGTATCTAGAATTTTATTTGATAAACGTATCGTTTCTTTAGATTTAGCAAGTTTGGTTGCAGGTACAAAATACCGTGGTCAGTTTGAAGAAAGAATGAAAGCACTTATGAATGAATTAGAAAAGAATGATGATATAATTCTTTTTATTGATGAAATTCATACAATTGTTGGTGCTGGTGGAGCTACTGGTTCTTTAGACGCTTCTAACATGTTAAAACCAGCCTTGGCTAGAGGTGAAATACAATGTATTGGTGCTACAACGTTAGATGAATTTAGAACGAATATAGAAAAAGATGGTGCATTAGAGCGTCGTTTTCAAAAAGTAGTTGTAGATCCTACATCTATAGAAGAAACTATTCAAATATTACACAACATTAAAGGTAAATATGAAGAGCACCATAATGTTGATTTTACGGATGATGCTATAGAAGCTTGTGTAAAACTTACAAGCAGATATATGACTGATAGATATTTACCAGACAAGGCTATTGATGCTTTAGATGAAGCTGGTTCTAGAATTCATATTACAAACATTGTTGTACCACAACAGGTATTAGAATTAGAAACTCAATTAGAATTAATTAGAGAAAAGAAATCTAAAGCTGTAAACGGACAAAAATATGAAGAAGCTGCAAAATTACGTGATGATGAAAAAAACATGGAAGCAGCTTTAAATTCAGCTCAAAATCAATGGGAAGAAGATTCTAAATTAAATAGAGAAATTGTTACCGAAGATAATGTTGCTGAAGTAGTATCTATGATGACAGGAATACCTGTTAATAGAGTTGCAGAAGCAGAAAGTAACAGATTACACGAGTTACCTCAACTTATAAAAGGTAAAGTTATTGGACAAGATGAAGCAGTAACTAAAGTAGTAAAAGCCATACAACGTAATAGAGTTGGTTTAAAAGACCCTAACAAACCTATTGGTTCTTTTATTTTCTTAGGACAAACAGGGGTTGGAAAAACTCAATTAGCAAAAGTTTTGGCTCGTGAGTTATTTGATTCTGATGATTCTTTAATTAGAATTGACATGAGTGAATACATGGAAAAATTTGCTATTTCTCGTTTAATTGGAGCTCCTCCTGGATATGTTGGATACGAAGAAGGTGGTCAGTTAACAGAAAAAGTAAGAAGAAAACCGTATTCTGTAATTCTTTTAGATGAAATAGAAAAAGCGCATCCTGATGTATTTAACATGTTATTACAAATTTTAGATGATGGACATATTACTGATAGTTTAGGTCGTAAAATAGATTTTAGAAATACTATTATTATTATGACATCTAATATCGGTGCTCGTCAACTAAAAGATTTTGGTGGTGGTGTTGGTTTTGGTACTTCTTCTAAAAAAGAACAAGCTGATGCACATGCAAAATCTGTAATAGAAAGCGCCTTAAAAAAATCTTTTGCTCCTGAATTCTTAAATAGAATTGATGATGTAATTGTATTTAATGCACTAGAAAGAGAAGATATACATTCTATTATAGATATAGAATTAGATAAGTTATTACAAAGAATCTCTGACTTAGGTTATACTTTAAATTTAAGTGAAAATGCTAAAGATTATATAGCCGACAAAGGTTTTGATAAAAAATACGGTGCAAGACCTCTTAAAAGAGCAATACAGAAATACATTGAAGATGCTTTAGCTGAAGAAATTGTAAACTCTAAGCTTAC
>CALHCK010000027.1 GCA_937936695.1 uncultured Polaribacter sp. | reverse complement strand
TACGCATCTCCACTAAAAAGAATTACATCTAACTCTTCCCATCCTCTAATTTTAACTTCCTTCTTTGTAGTTGGTAACCAGTCTGTTAATTGATGTTTATTAGTATCTTGCATAGTTTACAAAAATAAGGAGAAAATATTTGACGAACTATTAAGTTCTAATGATTTCGTTAAAATACTTCATTTTAAATTTTACTTAAAGTATTTTTGCCTAATTAAATACTTAACATGAAAAAAATAATTCTTTACATTTTACTAGTAATCTTGAGTTTTTCAACATTTTCACAAGATTTTAAAATCTCAAAAGGGGAAATATTCAAAGACAAGAAAAAAAACAGTTCACTGGCTTACTCTTTAAATGATGGAAACGGAGGTATAGTTACTATTAGAAAATTTTATGGTGGATTTGTCCTCAAAACATTAAAGGGATACTATATTCAACATTTTGACTCACAACTTAACTTAAAAAAAGAATATACTTTAGAAGTAAAAAATAACAGAATAGAAAATGCATTTGTTAAAGAAGGTAAGCTTCATTTGCTAGAATTTGATTCTTCAAGAATCAAAAAGACACTTGTATACAATATACTGTCTTCTGATTTAAATAATTTTGAGTTTACGTCTAAAGAACTACTTTCTATTTCAGAGAAAAATTCTAAAAAATATTTTGGATTCATGGTCTTTCCATTCTTTTTAAATAACGGTTTTAACCAAATGGATTCAGATCATTTAGGAAAAATTACAATGTCTAAAAACAAAAAGTTTTTTGCCATTAACTTTGATATTAAAAATGCTAACAAAGAAACTCATAAAGTTTTCGTTTATAATGATAATTTTGAATTGATGTATGATAAATTAATTGTTAAAAACATAGAAGACCGCTTATTTAAATATAATACAATAGAAGTTGATGATAAAGATGGTACTTTGTATTTTCTTGGAAAGTCATTTGAAAACAATACAACTAGAAAAAAAAGAAAAGGTAAAACAAACTATCATTTTGAGCTAAGTAAAATTGACAAAAACGGAGAAAAAACAGTAAGCTTTAAAAATCCTGATAAATTTATAAGTTCTTTAAGTTTGGTACAAAACAAAGGAAACTTATCATGTGTAGGATTTTACGGAAATAATAATGAAGGTAGACTTAATGGCGCATGTTTAATTAAAATAAATCCTAATGATTTAATCATTGAAACTAAAAAATTTAACCCTTTTTCAGACACTTTTTTAAATGATAAATATGGGGATAGAGAAGAAAAAAAGAAAAGAAAAATAAAAAAAGGGTTTGCATCTATAGAAGTTAGAAGTGTAGAAACTCAAGAAGATGGAGGAATAATTATAAGTGCCGAAGAAGATTATATTACAATACATACAAGTGTAGGACAAAATGGTATGGTAACCTCCTACACCGTTCAACATTATGACGATATTATTTCTTTAAAACTAAGTAGTAATGGTGATTTACTTTGGTCTAGAAATATTAATAAGGCGCAAACAGGTGACAACAATAGTTCATTTACCCCTGTTTCTGTAAACAATAAAATACATTATTTTATTAACTGTTCTGATAAAATTAGAAAATTAGATAATAACAGAATTCATTTTAGACAATCTTCTTCTAAAAAATCTAATCTATATGCTATTACACTTGACACAAGTGGAAATTTTGAATATAAGAAATTAATAGATGATGAAGAGTCAAAAGTTTATTATAAAGTAAACGGAGGAGTGATTACCCCTTCTGGAGATGAAGTTATTTTACTTGGAAAAAAGAAGAAAAACTCTAGAATTATAAAAATAAAAATCTAACCTTTTCTTTTTTGACAATTTATATTAAGCTGCACTTTAAACTATGTGTAGCTTTTTTTGTTATGAAATAATATTATTAACATTTCATTTTGTAATTTTATAAATGATTAAACTATTTTAAATGAAAAAATATTTTACATTTCCCTTCTTATTATTTCTGTTAATTTCTGCCTGTAATCAACCAAAACAAGAAGAAACAACTACATATGTAGCTGATAACTATAAAAAAGAAGAAGTAGCTATTACTATGAGAGATGGTATAAAACTGCATACCACAATATATTCTCCAAAAGATACTAGTCAAAAATACCCTATTTTACTACAAAGAACTCCTTACAGTTGTAAACCTTACGGAAAAGAGCTGAAAACAAAAATTGGTCCTAACACACATTTAATGAAAGACAAATACATTATTGTATACCAAGATGTACGTGGAAGATGGATGAGTGAAGGTATTTATGACAATATGCGTGCTTATAAAATTAATAAAAAGGCAACCGAATCTGATGAGACTACAGATACTTATGACACTATAGATTGGTTGATAAAAAATACAGAAAATAACAATGGTAAAGTAGGTACATGGGGAATTTCTTACCCAGGACATTATGCAACCGTATCTACAGTCAATGCACATCCAGCGTTAAAAGCAGCTTCTCCTCAGGCATGTATTGGCGATTTTTTCTTTGATGACTTTCATCATAACGGAGCTTTTTTATTAAGCTATTTTAAAGCAATTTCTTTATTTGGAAGATATAAAGACCAACCTATAGATACTGCTTGGTATTCTTTTCCTAAAATAAATACGGAAGATCAATATCAGTTTTTTTTAGACAAAGGACCTCTTAAAAATTTGAATAGCTATTTTAATTTTACTAACACAGGAAATAAAATTGATGATTTTTTCTGGAAAGAAATAATAGAACACCCTAATTACGATTCGGTGTGGCAAAGTAAAGGAATTATTCAACATTTAAATAAAGTACCCAATACAGTTGCTACTATGATTGTTGGTGGTTTTTTTGATGCAGAAGATTTATATGGACCTTTAGAAACATACAAAGCAATAGAAAAACACGGTAAAGAAAATTACAACACGCTTGTTTTTGGACCATGGGATCACGGAAAATGGGCTAGAAATACCGTTAAAAATTCGGTGGGTAATTATTATTTTGGAGATTCTATTTCTTTAAAATTTCAAAAAGAAATTGAGACTACATTTTTTTATCATTTCTTAAAAGGAAAAGGTGATAAAAACTCTGGATTACCCGAGGCTTATGTATATGATTCTGGTAATAAAGAATGGAAATCTTATAACTCTTGGCCTCCTAAAAATATTAAAAAAGAAAGTTGGTTTTTATCTGAAAATCAAAAAATAACAACTGCTATTAAATCTACCAAACCCATTAATTTTATTAGTGATATTACAAAACCTGTACCTTATTCAGAGGATATTAAAACTGTGTTTACTCCTAGAAAATACATGACAGACGATCAGCGTTTTGCTGCAAGAAGACCTGATGTACTTGTTTTTGAAACAGCTGTCTTATCTGAAGATATTACTTTAGCAGGAGAGATTAAGGCTAAATTACAAGTTGCAACTACAGGTACCGCTGCAGATTGGATTGTGAAAATTATAGACGTTCATCCGGCAGACACAAAAGAAAACAACGATGATTTACAGGATCATTTAAAAATGAGTAATTATCATTTAATGGTTAGAAGCGAAGTTATGAGAGGTCGTTTTAGAAATAGTTTTACGCACCCAGAACCTTTTGTACCTAATAAAAAAACTGCTGTAAATATAAAGCTACAAGATGTTTTTCATACCTTTAAAAAAGGGCATAAGCTACAAGTGCAGGTGCAAAGTACATGGTTTCCTTTAATAGATTTAAATCCGCAAACGTATGTACCTAATATTTATAAGGCCAACAAAAAAGATTTTAAAACACAAACTCACACTGTTTTTACAGATTCTTCTATAGAATTTTCTGTTTTAAAATAAAATACATATTCAGAACATCATCTTTTTTAAAATGAAAAATTATTTATTACTATTTTGTATTGCCGTATTAGTTTCTTGTAATTCTAAAGATAAAAGACCTTTAATAGGAGATACACCTTACCAACAAGAATTAAATAGTACTTATAAAGACGCTTCTAAATCTCCCTTAAAAAAGAGTGATTTAAAAAATTTTAAAGGATTGGACTTCTTTCCTGTAGATAGCTCTTATATTGTTACTGCTAAGTTTGTAAAAGCTACTAATGCTTCTATTTTTAAAATGGCTACCACTACAGATAGGGCTCCGTTATATAAAGCTTATGGTATTGCTACTTTTAATTTAAAAGGTAAACAATATCAGTTAACTATTTATCAGAGTCAGGATGATCTTAGTAATGCTACTTACAAAGATTTCTTATTTTTACCTTTTACTGACATTACTTCTGGAAACGAATCTTATGGGGGAGGACGTTATATGGATTTACTTACTACAGATATTAAAGAAGATACTGTGGTTTTAAATTTTAACAATACGTATAACCCTTACTGCGCGTATAACGAAAAATATTCTTGCCCACTAACTCCTAGAGAAAATCATTTAAACATTGAAATTAAAGCTGGTATTAAAGCTTTTAAAAAGAATGAGCATTAGCATTAAAACCACCTTTTAAAATAATTTCAAAGATGGAAATACATACGATAAAAGACTTTTATCTTTTTTTAGAAAAATATACAGAAAAGCCAGATAATTTAATTTTTAGGGGTGTTAAACTCTCAACATTTAAACTAATTCCATCTATAGGTAGAATTATAAGAAAGGGTGAAAAAGTTGGTGTAAGGGAAGAGAAAAAAGCTTTAAAAATTTTTAAACACAGATCTTATCCTTTTACAAAAGATTATCAAAATAGTAATATAGAATTGTTGTCTATTGGTCAACATCATGGTTTACCTACTCGTTTGTTAGATTGGACAAAAAATCCTTTAGTTAGTATTTATTTTGCTGTTGAAGAAGAATTTACTAACAATGATATAAAAATCACAGAGTTTTCTACTATTTATGTTTATAAACCTAAAAATCTTTCAAACTTAGATACTGACTTTAACCCTTTTGAAATAAAGAATGTAAAAAGGTTTATTCCAAAACATTGGGATGCTAGAATGATTTCTCAAGGAGGCTTATTTACTGTACACCCTGAACCATGTAAAGCTTGGACACCAGAAAACTTAGAACAAATAAAAATTCATTATTCTATAAGAAAAGAAATAAAAATGATTCTAAATAGGTTAGGTATAAATGCTGCTACAATCTATCCTGATTTAGACGGTATTGCAAGACACATGAAATGGTTAAGATCTGATAATCATTAATCTAAAATACTTTCTATTATTTTTAAGTGATGGTTGGTATGTGTTTTAAAAAATTTACAAACCCTTACTTTATTTACATTGCCAAATAAGGGATGGACAAAAAAAGCATTTTTAGGTAAACTTTTTAGTGTTTCTAAATTACTGTTTACTGTTTTTAATTGCTCTAAGATTGTTTCTTCTAAAATTGTTTCGGTAATGTTTACTTGCTTTGGTGCTTTTGCTTTTCCTTTCGGAAAATAGTTAAATGTTAATAATACTTTTCCTAAGAATTTAAAATTGTCGTTGTACTCTTTTGGGTCCGATTTTTTCATTACAGATACCACCGTATTTATAACTTTTAAACTATGGTACAAATGCCAACCAACGCTTACTTTAGATTGTTTTAGGTTAACTTTTTTATGGTAAGGAATGTAGTTTTCTATTATTTTTAATTGATGAGATAGGGACACTGTATTCATTTTTCTTTTTTTAAGTAATATAATAAAAGCTTTATAAATAGGTGTTAATAGCTTATTTTTTATTGGTTAATTTTATTAATAAGCACGGTGCGTTAAGGATAGTAACGGCATCCTTTTTTATTTTTCATAAAAAAGATATAGTGGATAGCCTGTTAAAACGCCCAAAAGAAAAAACCTTTACAATTTCTTGCAAAGGTTTTTAAAGTATGTATGCTGCTAATACAGCTATAAAAAATATTAGTATCTATAGTGTTCTGGCTTGTATGGGCCTTCTACAGTTACACCAATATATTCTGCTTGATCGTTACGTAATTCTGTTAACTCTACGCCTATTTTAGCTAAGTGTAATTTTGCT
The DNA here is from genome assembly GCA_937936695.1 of uncultured Polaribacter sp. Classification (GTDB taxonomy): domain Bacteria; phylum Bacteroidota; class Bacteroidia; order Flavobacteriales; family Flavobacteriaceae; genus Polaribacter. The sequence goes on along the minus strand of CALHCK010000027.1, from coordinate 12,382 downwards.
ACTTTTTCATCTAAGTGTTTAGGTAACATATATACTTCGTTTCCGTAAGCCTCTGCATTGTTCCAAAGTTCTATTTGCGCCAATGTTTGGTTTGTAAATGAGTTAGACATTACAAAACTTGGGTGCCCTGTTGCACAACCTAAGTTTACTAAACGTCCTTCTGCTAAAATAATAATATCGTTACCATTAATAGTATATTTATCTACTTGTGGCTTAATTTCTATTTTAGTATCTCCGTAATTTTCGTTTAACCAAGCAATGTCTAATTCGTTATCGAAATGCCCAATATTACAAACAATTGTTTTGTCTTTTAATGCAGAGAAATGTTCTCCTTTTACAATGTCTTTATTTCCTGTAGTGGTAATAATAATGTCTGCATTAGACATTACTGTTTCTAGTTTTTTAACCTCAAAACCGTCCATAGCTGCTTGTAAAGCACAAATTGGATCTATTTCTGTTACCGTAACAATAGAACCTGCACCTGCAAAAGAAGCTGCTGTACCTTTACCTACATCTCCGTAACCACAAACTACTACTCTTTTACCTGCTAACATAATATCTGTTGCTCTACGAATTGCATCTACCGCAGATTCTTTACACCCGTATTTGTTATCGAATTTAGATTTTGTAACAGAATCGTTAATGTTAATTGCCGGAATTGGTAATGTACCGTTTTTAACACGCTCGTATAATCTGTGAACTCCTGTTGTAGTTTCTTCAGACAATCCGTTAATTCCTTTAGCTAATTCTGGATATCTATCTAACACCATGTTTGTTAAATCTCCACCATCATCTAAAATCATATTTAGTGGTTTTTTGTCTTCACCAAAAAATAATGTTTGCTCTATACACCAGTCAAATTCTTCTTCGTTCATTCCTTTCCAAGCATATACAGGTGTACCTGTTGCAGCAATTGCAGCGGCTGCTTGGTCTTGTGTAGAAAAAATGTTACAAGAACTCCAAGTAACCTCTGCACCTAAAGCTTGTAAAGTTTCTATTAAAACTGCTGTTTGTATTGTCATGTGCAAACAACCTGCAATTCTTGCACCTTTTAATGGTTGAGAGTCTGCATACTCTTCTCTTAAACTCATTAACCCTGGCATTTCTGCTTCGGCCAACTCAATTTCTTTTCTTCCCCAATCTGCTAAAGAAATGTCTTTAACTTTAAATGGTACGTAAGCTGTATTTGCGCTCATATTTTTGTATATTTAAATTCTAAATTTTGCTGTTGCAAAGTTACAACATACTTTTTTAAAATTATGGCTCTTTACAAAACATTAACTATCAGTGAAACTACTAAAGTTTTTATCTGGAAAATTGAGGAAACTGTTGAAGATTTAAAATCTGGTATTTTGCTTACAGAAAATAGCGAAACGAGATTAAATGCAATGAAATCTGAAATTCATCAGCAAGGTTTTTTAAGTATTAGGCATTTATTAAAAGAGGTTGGTTTAACAGACAAAGATTTAATTTATGATGAGTTTGGTAAACCTCATTTAAGCAATGGTAGGTATATTTCTATTACGCACTCTAATGGTTTTACGGGTATTATTTTTTCTTATGAGAATGAAGTAGGAATAGATATTGAAATGCAACGTGAAAAAGTTTTAAAAATAGCACATAAATTTACACCTATAGAAGAGTACAAAACAATTGCAAACTCAGAAGCACTGATTAGAAAATTAACCATTGTTTGGGGTGCTAAAGAGAGTTTATATAAAATATACGGTAAAAAGAAACTGTTATTTTTACACCATATTTATGTAAATGATTTTAAGTTTGATGATAAAAAAACAACTGGTGAAATACGTTTTGAGGGTGCTGAGAATTCTTTTAAAATTGAATTTTTAGAATTTGAAGGCTTTACTTGTGTTTTTGCTTATTAACATACTTAAATAAAAAATCTATTACTTGCTATTTTAATGAAATAGAAATAACTCCGTATTTTCGCATTCGTGAATATTTATAAAGACATTTTATCTGCAAAAGAAAAGGGCAAAAAACTATTAGCGGTTTTAATTGATCCTGAAAAAATAGATATTAAAAACATTGATTCTTTTTTTAAAAAAGTACACTTATCTATTGCTACTCATATTTTTGTAGGCGGTAGTACTGATAAGGATAAGCAAACAGAAAATGTTGTTATTGCTATTAAAAAAGTAACAAAATTACCTGTTATTTTATTTCCTGGTGATGTTTCTCAGATTACAAATTATGCCGATGGTATTTTATTTTTAAGTTTACTTTCTGGCAGAAATCCTGAATATTTAATAACACAGCAAATTAAAGGTGCTGCCATTTTAAAACATTTAAATATAGAGGTTTTACCTACTGGCTATGTTTTAATTGATGGTAAAAAAGAAACGGCTACCCAAAAAGTAAGTAATACCAAACCTATAGCACAAGACAACAAAGAACTTATTGTAAATACTTGTTTAGCAGGAGAGTTTTCTGGTAAAAAACTAATGTATTTAGAGGCTGGTTCTGGTGCTAAAATACCCGTAGACACCACTGTTATTACACTTGTTGCGCAAAGTTTAAAAACGCCACTAATTGTTGGTGGTGGTATTAGATCTATAACTCAATTAAATAATGCATACAAAGCTGGTGCAGACATGGTAGTTATTGGAACTGCTTTTGAAAACGATACTGCTTTTTTTGATGATTTAAAAGATACAGCTATCACTAGTAACTTTTTACAGACTATTATATAGCATATTTATATGCTTTTTACTACCTAAAATCTATTTTTGTTTTAAATTTAGAGTAATGAATATAGAGCAAATTTTAAAAGAGCTCCGCTTTAAAGCTAGTAGAAGTTCTGGTGCTGGAGGACAACATGTTAATAAAGTATCATCTAAAATAGAATTGTCTTTTAATTTAGATACTTCTTGTGCTTTGTCTGTAAAAGAAAAGGAACTATTAAAAACGAAACTAGCCTCTAAACTTACCAAAGAAAACATGCTTATTCTTTTTTGTGAAGAAACCAGATCTCAGCACAAAAATAAAGACCTAGCTATCAAACGTTTTTTATCAATAATAAAAACCAATTTAGTCCGTCCAAAAATAAGGAGAGCTACAAAACCTTCTAAGGCTTCTAAAAACCGTAAATTAGAAAATAAAAAAAGAGTTTCCTTTAAAAAAATGTTACGTAAAAAACCTAAAATTGAATAGTAACAAAGTTGGCAAACATTTGATGAAAAACCTGAACTACATATTAATTTTCTTTCTGATTTTAAGTTCTTGCTCGAATTTGGACAAAAAAAAGACTCTGAATGAATTGTACTCGCAGGATTTTAAAAAATTCCAAGTTGATAACAAAATCGGAATTATTGATTTAGATTCTGTAAAGAACTTCTCGGAATTGAGAAAAAAAATGGGAGAATTGACTTGCGAAGGAAAGGTTTCAGGTTTAAGGTTTGAGCTAAACGATACACGCTATTATATTACTGGATTTTCAGATTGTCCGACTTCTGGAGGAATTGGATGTTACTTCAGAAGAAATTATTTGACAATTAGAAACGATTCACTAATACTTGGATATGGAAAAGAAAAAAAACCAATAAATTACTTGAAAACTGAACTGAATAATATTATAACGAAACCTCATAATTTTAAATACAACGAAAACAAAGTTAAGCCAGCTTTAATTCATTTTTACGTAGAAGACAAATATCCGATTTCAACGACAAAAACTGTTTTAAAAGAAATAGCCGAACAGTTTTCTGAATTAAACACAAAAAACGATTCGGATTTTTTTACATATAGTATACTTTTTGAGGGTTATGACATTTCAAGTATTCCTCCTCCGACACCACCACCAATGCCGAATGAATTTGATATAGAAAAATAAAAAACGATTTGCCAACACCGTATATAATTTATTGCTGGCTTTTTGTTTGCTTGCGAAAGTCCTCGCGGACTTTCTTGGTCGGTAATTATTTACTAAATTAGTTGCTTTAAACACGCAACAAACCATATACAACAACGCTTAATTCTATAAAAATAGATGAATTAATACCAAATATTTCAAACTTACTTCCTTCTTCCATTTTTGTTGTTCTACAAACTGTTTCTATTATAAAATATCATATTGACAATGATGAAACAATAACAGTAACGCAATATTTAACATGAAGCTTGTACATGGATACAACATTAAAGTAGATTAATAACAACTATCCTATAGATACAAAAAGGCTATCTAATTTTTAGATAGCTTTTTTTTTTATAAATTATTATGTAATAATTTTATTTTTGAAAGTTACAATTAATCATATGCCTGATGAATATATTTTGCATATTTTTCTTGCTCTTTTTTATCTCCTGTTCTATGAAACTTAACAGCATCATTTACTCTCATAAAAAAATGATTTAAGCTTATTATAGATAAAATACCGCTTTTAAATAAATCGTCTCTAACCGGTCCTTTAACTCCTGCTAAATAAAACAGTACTCCTTTTTTTTGATAAAATTTAATACGTTCTTTTAACATTTCTACCCCCGTACTATCTACTCTATTAATACTTTCTGCATCTAAAACAATTAATTTTAAATCAGTTCCTTTTTTATCAGACATTTCATCTAATCTGTCTCTAAAATAGCTAGAATTTGCATAAAACAATTGAGCATCAAATCTAAAAACTAATACATCATCATCTATTAAAACTTCTTCAAAACGACTACAATTTCTATAAAAATTAGAATTAGGTACCTTACCTAACTCTGCTACATAAGGTCTAGATGTTCTGTAAATTAATACGATTAAAGACAATCCAACTCCTACCCCTATTCCGTACTCAATTCCTAAAAATAAAGTAGCTATAAAAGTGGCAAACATCAACCAAAAATCTAATCTATTAGCTCTCCATAAAAAAGCAGCTTCTTTTCTATTTACTAAACCAAACACAGCTACAATAATAATTGCTGCTAATACTGTTTTTGGCAAATGATAAAATAAAGGAGTTAAAAAAAGTAATGTTATTACCACCATTAATACAGATACTAATGCTGCCATACCTGTTTTTGCTCCGCTTTCATAATTAATTGCAGACCTAGAAAAACTAGATGTTGTTGGGTACGATTTAAAAAAAGAACCTACCATATTTCCTAATCCTAAAGCAATTAATTCTTGATTTGGGCGTATTCTGTAATCATCTTGTTTTGCCTCTAAAGACTTTCCTATAGATATAGTTTCTAAATACCCCACCATAGCAAGTGTTAATGCAATAGGTAATAATTCTCTTAGCTTATTTATTTTAAAATCAGGAATATCAAAACTGGGTAAACCAGACGGTATTTCTTTTACTATAGATACTCCGTAAAATGTACTCCCAAAATACCTCATAATTACAATACCAAAAATTACTACAATTAATGCATTAGGTATTTTTTTGTTGATTTTTCTAAATGCAATAATTATTATCATAGAAAACAAACCAATGAGTGTAGTATTGGTATTAAAATCTCCTATTTTTAACCAAATATCTTTTAATAAAAAATGTATTTGATCAGATTGTATAAAATCGACTCCTAATAAATTTCTAAATTGATTAAATCCTATAATAAGAGCTACTGAAGATGTAAAACCTGTAATAACGGGTCTTGATAAAAAATTAACAATAAATCCTAAGTTAAAAATTCCCATTATTAACTGAATTGCACCCACCACTAAAGCCAACAAAATAGCTGTAGCAATATAATTTTCTGAACCTAGTATTGCTAATGTTGATACTCCTGTAGCAACAATTAAAGAATCCATAGCAACAGGACCAATAGCCACTTGTTTTGATGACCCGAAAAGAGTGTACATTACCTGCGGAATTAAAGCACTATACAACCCATAAATTGGAGGTAAACCAGCAATTAAGGCATATGCTATACCTTGCGGAATTAAAATAATACCAACTGTTATTCCTGCCAATAAATCATCTTTAAAAAAAGCTTTTTTATAATTTGGCAACCACTCTAATATTGGTACAATCTTTTTAATTCGCATTTACTAAAATAATTCTCCTTGATTTTTTCCTTTTATTCTTCCTAAATGTTTGTAAGCTAAATCTGTTACCTCTCTACCTCTTGGAGTTCTCATTATAAAACCTTGCTGAATTAAAAAAGGCTCATAAACTTCTTCTATGGTTTCTGTATTTTCAGAAACAGCCGTTGCAATGGTACTAATACCTACAGGGCCTCCTTTAAATTTATCTATTATAGTAGCAAGAATCTTGTTGTCCATTTCGTCTAACCCATGAGCATCAACATTTAAAGCTTTTAAAGAATATTTTGCTATTTCTATTGTAATACTTCCATTTCCTTTAATCTGTGCAAAATCTCTTACTCTTCTTAACAATGCGTTTGCTATTCTTGGTGTTCCTCTACTTCTACCTGCAATTTCAATAGCTGCTTCCATAGAAATAGGAACATTTAATATATATGCACTTCTTTGAATAATGGTTGTTAGCAGCTCTGTTTTATAATAATGCAGTCTACTACTAATACCAAAACGTGCACGCATGGGTGCTGTAAGTAAACCAGAGCGGGTAGTTGCCCCTATTAAAGTAAAAGGCTCTAAATTTATTTGAACAGTTCTGGCATTTGGACCAGATTCTATCATAATATCAATTTTATAATCCTCCATTGCAGAATACAAATATTCTTCAACAATAGGGCTTAATCTATGAATCTCATCAATAAACAAAACATCTCGCTCATCTAAGTTGGTAAGTAATCCTGCTAAATCTCCTGGTTTGTCTAAAACAGGTCCAGAAGTTACTTTTATACCTACTTGTAACTCATTGGCTAAAATATGTGCCAATGTTGTTTTACCTAACCCTGGAGGTCCATGAAAAAGTGTATGATCTAAAGCTTCTCCTCTAATATTTGCTGCTTCTACAAATACTTTTAAATTATCTATTGCTTGGTCTTGACCCGTAAAATCATCAAAAGAAAGTGGACGTAACTTTTTTTCTACATCTAAATCTTCATTAGAAAAATTATTGTTTTCAGGATTTAAGTTTTCGTTCATAAACACAAAGATAAACGATTTTGAACTACAATGATGTAACTTTTGTTACTCTAACATTGTTATATTTAATTGTAAATATTAGCCTCTATAAATGCTTTTTTAGAAGTTTCTGTAACATCTCCTTCAAATAATTTTTCATACCTAGCATCTAACACATATGCTTTTACAACTACTTTTGTTGCTGCATGATCATCAAAATGATCAAAGAAAAGAATCGTTACAGGACGATCTATGTTTAAATATCGAGAGGTAATAGCAGCTTCTTCAACAATTTTTCTAATTTGAGTAACATCTACATCAATAGGCAACCATAAATTAATAACCACCATGCAGTCTAATGCTCCTGAATTAGCATTAGAAATACTATCAGAAATAATAGCAGAATTTGGTATTGTTACAGTGTTATCATCTAAAGTACTTACAATTGTATTTCGTAAACCAATATTAATTACTTCACCGTAATTTCCTTTAATATTTATTCTATCTCCTATCTGAAAAGGTCTGTCTAAAATTATTAACAATCCCCCAAATACATTTTTTACTATGTCTTGTAATGCAAAACCAAGTGCTAATGCAGATGATCCCATTAATGCATACACAGCTTCTGCAGATGGGTTAAAAAGTGTTATAATAAGCGTATAAATAGCTAATGTCCATACTAAAATTTTAACGATTGGTTGTAATCTTAAAATTTTTAAACGATGCCTGTTAAAATTCTTGACTAAGTTTTTAAAAAACCAATCAAGTAATTTCATAATACCCCATGTTAAAATAATAACGACAACTATTGTTAAAATTTTAGTAATTGATATTACATCTGTTGCTGTAGAAATAGTATTTTCTACATTACTTTTTACATTTTTAACTGTTTCTTTTTGTGCAAAACTTAAAGTACAAATTCCAAGAAACAATAAATTTAAAATTCTTTTCATCTTATCTAAAGTTTCTGTTTAATCTTTCTCTTAATAAATCTTTTAATAGATTTAGGTAAATTAAATTGATTCTATACTCTAACCTACCATTAATAGATGCTCTTTGACGAATTAATTGTTTTTCTAAAAGCTTTTCTATACTTAATCTACTTTGTCTATCAGAATTTCTTAAAACGATATTTAACTCATCTATAGATAAAGATCTGTGCTGAAACATAGCTTCTAATATAAAGAGATCATTTAAAGCTAAATCATCAATAACTTTAATTTGAATAGGTTTTACAAAAACTGTTTTTTCTTTAACATTATATGCAGAATTTCTAGCATAAAGAATAGCTTTAGAGATATTACCTTTAGAGAATAAAAACAATTGTTTAAAAAATATTTTCTCTAGTAACTCTTGTCTCTCTTCTTTCGATATTTTTTTTAGTTGCTTTTCTACCTTGCTACTAAGTTTTGTAGGCTTTAAATAAACAAGTTTATACCCTTTATTTCTGTCTAATATTTCACTTTTTAAATGCTCGTTAGAGATAGGTTTTAAATGAACGATAGAAGGAAAATGAGACGCTAAAAATTTAACTCTATTTAAATAATAAAATGAGTATTTATTGATTGAAATGATCCAATAAATTTTTGTTTTTGTAGCATGTAAAAAAAGCAAAAAATCTTCTAATAAATCAAACCCCTTTACTCTTCTTATAAATAATCTTTCAATATTTTCTAAAATGATAACTTCACTTTCTAAATTTTGATTAATATAGATTTCTAATTCTTTTAAGCTATTGAAGCTATCCTCAATACGTAGTAATTTTGAAAGTAAAGCAATTAACTTATCATAAGTATCAATTGTAGCTTTGGTTTCAAGGATTTTAGCGGATGGATATATGTAAGTACTCGCATGAAGTAAAGAAGTTCCTCCTTCTCCAGGATCATTAACAACTAGCAAAGGAGAATTAGCAATTTTCCAATTTTCATAAGAAAGTTCTAAACTTTTAAGTTCTTCTTCTCTATTTTTTAAAAACTCTTTATTCTGAATTGGGTAGAGTGTAAATCGTTCTAGATAATCGTTAGGTAAAACTTTTTTTTCTTCTGCTTCTTTAATTATAGAAACCTCATTTTTTTCATCAATATCAAAAAGCTTGTACAAAAAACTAGTGCCTGATTTAATTTTATCTAAGAAAGACATTCATGTGTTTTAATCGATTATAAGCTAATATAATAAATAAGTAAGACTTATAAAAAAAGCCTTTCAAAATTGAAAGGCTTTTTTTATATTAAGTACTATTATGATGGCTCTTCGCCTTCTAATAATGGAGTTGTTTGTAAAACAAAATCTTCTCCATGTAAGTAATCACTATCATCATCATTAGGGTCTACTCTTTTACTGTAGTCATAAGCCCATCTGTGAACTTCTGGTAATTTACCAGGCCAGTTACCATGAACATGTTCTACAGGTGTAGTCCATTCTAAAGTATTAGATTTCCAAGGGTTCTCCGTTGCTTTTGCTCCTCTATACATAGAAATAAAGAAGTTTGCGATAAATATAATTTGAGCTAAACCTCCTATTAAAGCAAATATTGTAATTACTTGATTAATTTGTAATAAATCATCAAACATTGGAAAGTTTGTATTAGTATAATATCTTCTTGGTAAACCAGCTAAACCAATAAAATGCATTGGCCAGAATACTCCATAAGCACATATTATGCTAATCCAAAAGTGCCAGTAACCAAGAGTTTTGTTCATCATTCTTCCATACATTTTAGGGAACCAATGGTAAACTCCTGCATACATACCAAAAATTGCTGATACACCCATTACTAAGTGAAAGTGAGCAACTACAAAATAAGTATCATGAATTGCTATATCTAAAGCTGAATCTCCTAACACTAATCCTGTCAAACCTCCTGTTACAAAAGTAGAAACAAGACCAATAGAAAATAACATTGCTGGGTTTAACTGTAAATTACCTTTCCATAAAGTAGTTACAAAGTTAAAAGCTTTTACAGCTGATGGTATCGCGATTAATAATGTTGTAAATGTAAATACAGAACCTAAGAAAGGATTCATTCCTGAGATAAACATATGGTGCCCCCAAACAATTGTAGATAAAAATGCAATTGCCATAATAGATCCAATCATTGCTCTATAACCAAAAATTGGTTTTCTAGAGTGTGTAGAGATAATTTCTGATGTTATACCTAAAGCTGGTAATAATACAATATAAACCTCTGGGTGACCTAAGAACCAAAATAAATGTTCAAATAATACTGGTGATCCACCTTGATAATGTAATACTTCTCCTGATATAAAAATATCTGACAAATAAAACGATGTACCAAAACTTCTATCAAAAACTAACAATAAAGCAGCTGATAATAACACTGGGAAAGAAACAACTCCAATAACAGCAGTAATAAAGAATGCCCAAATTGTAAGTGGTAATCTTGTCATTTTCATACCTTTTGTTCTTAAATTAAGAACAGTAACTATGTAGTTTAAAGATCCTATTAAAGAAGAAGCAATAAAAATAGCCATAGATACTAACCATAAGGTCATACCTGCACCAGAACCTGGTATTGCTTGCGGTAAAGCACTTAATGGAGGATAAATAGTCCAACCAGCAGAAGCAGGACCTGCTTCAACAAATAATGAGATAACCATTATTACACTAGATAAGAAAAACAACCAATAAGAAACCATATTAAGGAATCCTGAAGCCATATCTCTTGCTCCAATTTGTAATGGAATTAATAGATTCGAGAAAGTACCACTTAAACCTGCCGTTAGTACAAAGAATACCATTATAGTACCATGTATTGTAACTAAAGCTAGGTAAATATCTGGATTCATTACTCCATCTGTTTGATGGTTACCTAAGAAAGCTTCAATAATTGAAAAAGATTTCTCTGGCCATGCAATTTGCATACGAAATAACATAGACATAAATACACCAATAATTCCCATAAATAAACCAGTTACTAAAAACTGCTTAGAAATCATTTTATGATCTTGTGTAAATATGTATTTTGTTACAAATGTTTCTTTATGATGATGTTCTGACATAATCTTATTATTTGTAGTATCGTTTTTTTTAAATTATTTAATAACTGACGCTAATGTTGGTTGCTTAGCAATCCACGCTTCATATTCATCTTCTTCTACAACAGTAATTTTCATCTGCATGTTGTAGTGAGATGCACCACATATTTTATTACATAATAAAAGGTAATCGAAAATATAAGGATCTTCTCCTTTAGCTTTTCTAATTTTGTTAATTCCTTTAGCTTTTGCAATAACTTCTGGTTGTTGTCTCATTTCCTCTGTAGTATACTTAGGAGTAAAACCAAATTCTGTAACCATACCAGGTACACAGTTCATTTGAGCTCTAAAGTGAGGCATATAAGCAGAGTGTAATACATCTTGCGATCTAAACTTAAAATGAATTTTTCTACCTTTTGGTAAGTACAATTCAGTAACTTGTTTATCGTCTAAAGAGTTTTTATCTGTCATATCAACACCCATTGTGTTAATACCTTTGATAAAGTTTACGTTTCCATAACCTAATGTATTATCTGTTCCTGCATAACGAGCATCCCATCTAAACTGTTGAGAGTATACTTCAATTACTACAGCATCTTTTTCATTAGATAAATCCATAACATCATTCCATTGCCATAAACCATACCCTATTAAGAATACTAAAACAACAGCAGGAGTAATTGTCCATATTACTTCTAATTTGTGACTATCTGCATAAAACTTAGCTTTATTGTCTTTATTACCTTTGTACTTAAAAGTAAAATAAAAGATTAAAAACTGCATAATAAACTGTACTACACCAATTAACCAAAAAGTAATACTAAAAAGGTTGTCATCATGTTCTCCTTCTATAGAAGCAGATTCAGGTAACATAATTACATTCATGAAAATTAAGCAATAAATCATTATTGCATATAAAAAGGCCATGAAGTATAAAGCGTTTTTACCTTGTGTAGCATTGTCTTTGTCTGTAGCAATTACTTCTCTAAAATCTAAGATTCTGGTAATTTGCCAAAAACTTACACCTATTGCAACACCTATAAAAATATAAAATAGAGCTAGCATATTTATCTCGTCTTAATTATTTTAATTAATTATTTATTAATGGTGATCTGAACCTTCACCTCTGTGTTCAATATTGTAATAGTGAAAATGTTCACTTTCTCCTAAGAATGGATTACCTTTTGGAATAGCATTTGCTTTTGCAAAGGCATTAAATGTAGCATATATAAATATTCCTATGAAGAATAATAAAGAGCTAATTTCTGCAATTCCGAAAGACCAATGACCTCCTACAGTTGCAGGCATAACCATTATAAAAATATCTACATAATGACCTAATAAAATTACAATACCACCAATTACAACAAACCAAGGTATACTC
>CALHCK010000026.1 GCA_937936695.1 uncultured Polaribacter sp. | reverse complement strand
TTACCTTTTGCATCTGTAAAACCATAACTGGCAAATTTTTTGGCCACAGTGTCTAAAGCAATAACATTTGCCATTTCTAAAGGGTTTCCTATAGAGTCTTTTACAGTACCAGTATAGGTTACTTGTCCGTTTACAAGTATTGTACATAACAAAAAAGTAATAAATATTATTTTTTTCATAGTTAGTTTTAATAATGTATTAATGCACTCTAATTCCGTTTCTTTTTCTATTCTTAAACTGTTCTTTTAATTCCGCTGTCTTTATTTTTACAATTTTATTATAATCTTCTCTGGTTACTTTTTTCCCTTTTTTAGGCTGCTTAATTACCATATCTTCTTTGGTATTTAAAACAAGTTCTGTACAAAGCATTGTTGTTCTGCCTGCATTTAATTCTAAAATTAGCCCTGGTAATCCCCAGTAAACATCAGGCCCGTTGCTAATAGGTATTTGCGGAGTATACCAAGCTGTTACTTTTAGTAATTTAATATCGTTTTTTTTAGAAACTGTTTGTGTACTATCTTTTACTTTGTTTTTTTTAGGTCTAAAAATAGACCTCCAATCTATGGCTCTGTCTATTGTTACCATAGTAGCTTTATAACATGTATAATTTCCTATTTTTTTTGTTTCGGCAGTCATTTGCCATTTATTTTGTTGTAAGCTATCAGAAATTAAAAAACGCTTACCAAATTGCTCTATATTTTCTATTAATATCTTGCTTTTTAAATCTTTGTAAATGGCCCCTTTTCCGGTACTTCTACCCCAATGAGAAGCAGACCCGCTACTTGGTGCTGCTAACTGAACATCTTCTTTAAATATAGAGCTTGTTCTTTTAAAAAGGAGTGTGTATGTTTTTTCTAAATGATTTTTCATACGAGCTAAAATTTGCTTTTTTCTTTGCTCTGGCATTTTATTAAATCTACTCATATCTATAGTTCTTTTAGATTTATAGATTGCTTTGCCCTGAAAATTATTTTGCGCACAAAAAGTATATGTTAATAGCGAAAAAAAAACTGTAATTATTAATTTCATTGTTTTATTTTTTCTTTAAAAATAAGATTAATTAACGTTACTTAGACTCCAGAAAAAACAAAAAGTTTAACGTACATTAAATCTTGTTTTTTTGCTACGCACTTTCATTTCTTTCATTTCTTTCATTTTATCTCTGTAAATAGACCTGAATTCGTTTGCAGAAACCTTTTTTCCGTTCTTGGGTTCTTTTATTTCAATATTTTTCGAAGGATTTACAATCAACTCAGTACATAAAACAATTGTATTACCATCATTTACCTCTAAAATAAGACCTGGTAAACCATGATACTTACCTGGACCGGTATTGATGGCTATTTCTGGTGTATACCAAGCTATTGTTTTTAATATTTCATTTTTTTGCACTTTTTGGGAAACTCCATCAACCTCTGTAACTATAGTTCTTTTTATTTTTTTATTAAAATAAGCTTTGTAACAAGTGTAATTTCCTATTTTTTTTGTTTCAGAAGTTAACTTCCAATCAAAAGGTTTTAAATGATCTTTTATTAAAAATATTTTTCCAAAAACTTCTTTCTGATTTACAAATCGTTTTTCTTTTAGATTTTTATACAATTTTACATTACTGTTTGTCTTATAAACTTTAATACTATTAGATTGTACTGTTGGTACTTTTAACGCAGTATCTTCTTTATAAAGAGAGGCTGTTTTATCAAAATTTAAAACAAATGTTTTTTGATGTTTTTTTTGCAACTCGCTTTGTATCTTTTCCTCTACATCTTTTGTTAACCTTTTATTTAGAGTATCTTTTAAAATATGGCTATCTTTTTTACTTGTTTTATAAATAGCAATACCTTTAAATTCTTGTGCTTTTAAAAAAGTTGTACAAAACAAAAAAGCAATCATTATTTTTATTTTCATCATCTTATTATTTTAACTTTAAACAAATATCTAGTAACTATTATTTAAAATGTGTTAAGCTATGTTATATATTGTTAACGAGTGTTAACTGGCTACTTTTGTAACATTTAGTAATTATATTTGAGCAATGAATAGAAAAAAGTATCGTTTTATTTTTTACACAATAAGCATTACTATTATTGTAACAATTGCAATACAATTTTATTGGAATTATAGAAACTATGAGGAAAATAAACAGAACGTTTTTAATGAAATAACGCTAAGTTTAGATAATGCCTTAGAAGAATACTATGCAAAATATTTAAAAAAAAACATAAAATATAGAACTGCTATTAAAAAAGAGATTGATAAAGATAGTTTTAATTTAAAAGTTAGAGCTGCTCAAAAAATTAAAAACAATTCTTCTACACAATTTAATATAAATTTAGGATATAAGAGAATTACAAAAAAACAGAAAATAAGCCCTAACAAAAACTACAATAAATACAAGAAAGGTGCTTATCAAAAGAAAAATAAACGGAAATTATATAACAATGTAGACTTACAAAAGCGGTTATTACCTTTATTTTTTTCTATGTCTTCTAAATCTATCAATTTTAAAACGTTAGATTCTCTTTTACAAAATCAACTTACAAAAAAATCTTTAGCACTAAAATACAATATACAGCTTTTAAAAAACGATAGTTTGTTATTTAGCACAAAAAGAGTTTTAAATACTTCTAATGAAATTATTACGACTTCTTCTAAATCTTCTTTTTTAAAAACATCAGAAAAAATAGAATTACTGTACGAAAATCCTAAATTAGAAACTTTAAAAAAAGGCATTTATGGTATCTTAATTTCATTATTTTTCTCTTTATTAATTATTTCTTGTCTGTTTTATTTGTTACATATTATACATAAACAAAAAGAATTGGCAGTTATTAAAAACGATTTAATTAGCAACATTACTCACGAGTTTAAAACCCCAATAGCCACAGTATCTTCTGCCATAGAAGCTATGGAAAATTTTAATATTTTAGAAGATGCTAAAAAAACAAAAAAGTACCTTGCTATATCTTCTTTACAATTAAAAAAATTGCACCAAATGGTAGAGAAAATATTAGAAACCTCTATACTAGATAATAAAGCACTTGTATTAAAAAAAGAACTGACTGATGTTGTTGAAATTATTAAAAAATCGATAACTAAATACCAGTTACTACATCAAAATAAACATATTTCTTTTGATAGTGATTTAAAGGTTTTAAATATTTATTTAGATCGTTTTCATTTTGAAAATGTAATTTCTAACTTAATAGACAATGCTGTTAAATATGGTGGTACTACCATTAAAATCAATATTAAAAGAAATTCTAAAACAACAGAAATTTTAATTATTGATAATGGTAACGGAATTAATAAAAATCAACAAGAAAAAATATTTGATCAATTTTATAGAGTTCCGCAAGGTAACACGCACAATGTAAAAGGGTTTGGAATTGGACTTTATTATTGTAAAAAAATTATAGAGCAGCACAACGGATTATTAACTCTTACTAGTAGTAAAAACAAAACTATTTTTAAATTAATTTTTATGAATGAATAAGATAAAAGTATTATTAGCGGAAGATGAAATAAATTTAGGTGAAATTATTAAAGACACCTTAACTTCTAGAAACTTTATAGTTTATCACGCAGAAAACGGTGAAATTGCCAAACAAATATACAAAGAGCAACAACCTGATGTGTTAGTATTAGATGTTATGATGCCTTTAAAAGATGGTTTTACTTTAGCTAAAGAAATTAGGTTAGAAAACAAAAACATTCCTATTTTGTTTTTAACAGCAAAATCTCAAACAACCGATGTTTTAGAAGGATTTAAACATGGTGGTAACGATTATTTAAAAAAACCTTTTTCTATAGAAGAATTAATTGTTAGAATTAACGCTTTATTAAACAGAATACAATTAAATAATGGTGTAGATACCATTAAAATAGGCAACTTTAATTTTAATTACACCAACCAAACACTGCAATATAATACAGAAATTTATAAACTTACGCACAGAGAAGCATCTTTACTTTTTTATTTACATGAAAAGAAAAATGATATTTTAGAAAGAGATTTTATACTAAACAAACTTTGGGGTAATAACGATTTTTTTACAGCCAGAAGCATGGATGTTTTTATTAGCAAACTTCGTAAAAAATTAAAAAAAGACTCAAATATTCAAATTATAAATATTAGAGGTTTAGG
>CALHCK010000025.1 GCA_937936695.1 uncultured Polaribacter sp. | reverse complement strand
AAAAAAGAATAAAATTTCTGGAGGAGCAAAAATTATAGCAAGTGCTAATGAAGGTTTAGATTATTACGGAGTAAAAGAAGGGTTTATTATTACAGAAATTAATAAAAAACCCGTAGCTAATGCAAGTGCAGCTGTAAAAGCGATAGATGATATTTACGGTAACGGAAAACCTATTTACATAGAAGTAATTAATTTAAAAGGAGAAAAAGAGCGATACGCTTTTAGATAATGATTAATTAAAAAATCCTGATACACATATCAGGATTTTTTTTGCAATAAATCTAAAGTAATCTATATTTAGAATGTTATTTTTGTAGTATAATATGTAAAGTAGCTATGCTTTTTAGTCACTAATAAAAATAAAGATTACAGTTGTATCGCGTATGACAATCAAACAAAAAATAGAATCTTTAAGAGAAGAATTAAACACACATAATTACAATTACTATGTGTTAGATAATGCTACAATATCAGATTTCGATTTTGATATTAAATTAAAAGAGTTAGAAAAACTAGAAAAAGAAAACCCATCGTTTTTCAATGTAAATTCTCCCACACAAAGAGTAGGAGGAGTGGTTACAAAGAATTTTGAAACTGTAACGCATAAAAACAGAATGTATTCTTTAGATAACTCATACTCAAAAGAAGATTTGTTAGATTGGGAAAAAAGAATTCAAAAAGTTTTAGGTACAACAGATACAGAGTATACCTGTGAGTTAAAATATGACGGAGCCTCTATTAATTTAACATACAAAAACGCACAATTTGTTAAAGCAGTAACAAGAGGAGATGGTTTTCAGGGCGATGATGTTACGGCAAATATTCGCACAATAAAATCAATACCATTGTCTGTAAAAGATAGTTTTTTACAAGACTTTGAAATGAGAGGTGAAATTATTTTACCTTTAGAGGGGTTTAATAAAATGAACCAACAAAGAGTAGAAAATGGAGAAGAAGAATATAGAAACCCAAGAAATACTGCAAGCGGAAGTTTAAAACTACAAGACAGTACAGAAGTATCCAAAAGACCTTTAGATTGTTTACTGTATCAGGTAGTAACAGAAGAAAACAAATATAAAACTCATTTTGAAATTTTAGAAAATGCAAGAAATGCAGGTTTTAAAGTCCCAAAAACTATTGTTTTAGCAAAAAATATAGATCAGGTTATAGATTTTGTAAACTACTGGGATAGTAAAAGGCACGATTTGCCTTACGAAACAGATGGTATCGTTATCAAAGTAAATAATTTACAACAGCAAGACGAGTTAGGCTATACCTCAAAAGCTCCAAGATGGGCGGTTGCATATAAATTTAAAGCAGAGCAAGTAACCACTATTTTAAATGAAATTACATACCAAGTTGGCAGAACAGGAGCAATAACTCCTGTGGCAAATCTAGTACCGGTAGAGTTGGCAGGTACAACAGTAAAAAGGGCTTCATTACACAATGCAGATCAAATTAAAAAGTTAGATATCAGAATTGGCGATACCGTTTTTGTAGAAAAAGGAGGAGAAATCATACCTAAAATTACAGCTGTAGATTTAGATAAAAGACCAAAAGACTCTCAAGTAACAATCTATGCAACCAATTGTCCAGAATGTAATACTGCTTTAATAAGAACAGAAGGAGATGCTAAGCATTATTGTCCAAATCAGTTTGGATGTGCACCACAAATAACAGGTAAAATTCAACATTTCATTTCTAGAAAAGCAATGGATATTGATGGTTTAGGAGGAGAAACGGTAGATTTGCTTCGTAAAGAAGGACTTGTTTCTAACTACGCAGATTTGTACGATTTAAAAGAAGAACAGATAATTCCGTTAGAGCGTATGGCAGAAAAATCCGCACAGAATATTATTAACGGTATTCAAAAGTCAAAAGAAATTCCTTTCGAAAAAGTATTATTTGCATTAGGTATACGTTTTGTAGGCGAAACAGTTGCAAAAAAAGTGGTAAAACACTTTAAAACTATAGATAACATTATTACAGCAGATTTTGATACTTTAATAGCGGTAGACGAAATAGGAGATAGAATAGCACAAAGTATCATAGATTTCTTTTCAGATCAGGCAAATATTCAAACAATCGATAGATTAAAAAATGCAGGATTACAATTAGAAGTCTCTGCAGAAAGTTTAGAAAACCAAACAGATAAATTACAAGGACAAGTATTTGTAGTTTCAGGAGTTTTTTATCAAATGAAAAGAAACGAACTAAAAAAAGCAATAGAAGACAACGGAGGTAAAGTAAGTTCTTCAATTTCAAAAAAAACCAATTTTGTTGTTGCTGGAGATAAAATGGGACCTTCAAAATTAACAAAGGCCCAAGAGTTAGGAATTAAAATTATATCAGAACAAGATTTTATCAATAAAATTAGTTAACTTATCTTTTAATAATTACAAAAAACTTGAAAAAGCTACTTTTTTTACTTTTTATCTTAAATGCAACCTTTCTTGTAGCGCAAAAACAAGAAAAAGATTCACTAGATTTTAATTTAGAAGACTATATATTAATAAAACCAGGCGATACATTAAATATAGACTTACAAGGTTTCACACTATTACCAAAGCAAAAATTTAATTCAAAAGACGATATTCGTTACTATTTATGGTTTCGCAGAAAAGTCTTTAAAGCCTATCCTTTGGCACAAATTGCGTCCAAAAGGCTCGATTCTCTAAACTCAAGACTAGGCAAAATCAAATCCAGAAGACAACAAAAAAGATATACAAAATTAGTTCAAAAGTATGTAGAGGGTGAGTTTACAGAGCAAATAAAAAAAATGACAACAACAGAAGGTCGTGTTTTAATAAAGCTAATCCATCGTCAAACAGGTAAAACAGCTTTCGATAACATTAAAAATTTACGCAGTGGCTGGAAAGCCTTTTGGTACAATACCACCGCCAACGTTTTCAAATTATCATTAAAAGAAGAATACCATCCAGAATCTGTAAACGAAGACTATTTAATAGAAGACATTCTAGAAAGAGCTTTCAGAGACGATCAATTAATTTTTCAACCAACCAAGTTAAACTTCAATTTCTCAAAAATTATAGAAGAAAAGAAAGCTGAAATAAATGTAGAAAAATACAAAATCATGTTTTCTAAAATTAGAAAAAAGCAAAAAAATAAAAAGAAGAAATAATATTTCAATCATGCTGCTCCTTTTTTTCAGGTGTTAAAAACAGCGTACAGTCATTTTTCTAGAATATTCCGCAGGTTAATCAAGTTAATTTCACAAAAAAAGGTCGGGCTTTCCACTATATCTTTCGCTCATTCTTCGCAAAAGGATGCCGTTTCAATCCCTAACAGGAGGCATTTTTGCCAATTTACATCCAACGAAGCCCATCAATTCTCAGTAAAAAAGCAAAAGAGGTCCCCTGCAAAGGACACAATTCAAATGATAATAAAGAGTATTACAAAAAAATAATAAAGAAGTCTAGTTTACAAAAGTCTCATAAATAGATAATTATAAAATAAACTTAAAAAGAGTTAAATAAATTATTGTTGGGGTAAAAAAGAGTTGTATGTTTGCAGCCGCTTAGCGAAAATGATAACAACAGTTATCAATAAAGCAAAGCAATTTAGTTCATTGA
>CALHCK010000024.1 GCA_937936695.1 uncultured Polaribacter sp. | reverse complement strand
AAGTGAATGTGAAATAACTTTTTCAAGTTTAAAAAAAAGTGCATACTAGTTTTGTATTTAGTTAATATGTTAATTGGACGTTATTTTTTTATTAAAATAACATTAACTAAATGTTAAAAATTAGTATTTCGTAATTTTTAGATGTTTTTAAAAAAAATAAAAATATGATAACAATCTAAAAATTAAAGCTATAAATAGATAACTTGGTTATTAAATGTTTTTAAGATATACTAAAGGTTAGTACTTAAATTAGGTAATATTATAAAATACTACTTTTAATTTTTTGCCAAACTTTAATTAGTAAAATACCTGAAATGATCATTAAAATAGAAAGTAATACACCTTTAATTAGCTCTCCGTAAATAAAAAAACCTGTAGCAAATAAACAACTGTATATTAAAACACAACTTAATAGAATTGCTAAAATACCAGCAGGTACACTCCAAGGAGTATTGTTTGTTTTTAAGTTGATGTTTTCTAATGCAGCATCTCTAATAATTTTATTCCAACCCGGACCACCAGGTTGAATTTTAGTGTAAAAATTATATAACACATCTTTAGTGTCTGGTTGTGTAATAAAAGTTGCTATTAACCAAATAGTGGTAGTAATTAAAACAACAAAAGGTAATTGAAACCATGTAGGTAAAATACCCGATGTAGCACCAAATAGAGTTGTTCCTAAAGTTGTAAAGTTTAGTAAAATAGAAATAATACCCGATGCAAACATTGCCGAAATTTCGCTCCAAGCGTTAATACGCCACCAAAACCATCTTAAAATAAACAGTAAACCAGTACCTGCACCAAACATTATAATAATGTCAAAAACCTGTTTTACATTGGTTAAATTTAGAGCCAAAACTCCACTAATAAACATCATTAAAACAGTAGTTAATCGGCCAATATTTACGAGCTGTTTTTCGGTAGCATCTTTTTTTATAAACCGCTGATAAAAGTCATTTACTACATAAGAAGCACCCCAATTTAAATGAGTAGAAATGGTACTCATGTATGCAGCAATTAAAGAAGCTAACACAATACCTAAAATACCATTTGGTAAAAAGTTTAACATAGCAGGGTAAGCTAAATCATGCCCTAATTTATCTGCAGGAATGTTTGGGAAAGCAGTTTGTAAACTAGCAATGTCTGGGTAAATTACTAATGAAGCAAAAGCCACTAAAATCCATGGCCAAGGGCGTAGTGCATAATGAACAAAATTAAAAAAGAATGTAGCACCAATTGCATGATTTTCGTCTTTAGCAGCTAACATTCGTTGCGCAATATAGCCACCACCACCAGGTTCTGCACCAGGGTACCAAGAAGACCACCATTGTAAGGCAATAGGAATAATTAAAATAATAATTACCGTTTCGGTATTGTTAAAATCGGGCAATAAATTCATTTTAGAAATTACCAAATCGTTTTGTAATAATTTAGTTAAACCACCAACTTCCGGAAGGTTAACAGCATAATATGCCGCGGCAAAAGCACCAAATAAAGCAATTATAAATAATAAAAAATCGGTATAAACTACACCTCTAAAACCGCCTAAAGCACTAAATACAACGGTAATTACACCTGCATATACAACTACTTGCCAAGGTTGAATACCTAGCATAATACCTCCAATTTTTATAGCAGCTAAAGTAACTACAGCCATTACTAAAATGTTAAATATTACGCCTAAATAAATGGCTCTAAAACCTCTTAAAAATTGCGCTGCTTTACCGCTATAGCGCAGTTCATAAAATTCTAAATCTGTATTTACAGCAGATTTTCGCCATAATTTTGCATATATAAAAACAGTAAGCAATCCAGTAATTAAAAAAGCCCACCAAACCCAATTACCAGAAACACCGTTTGCCCTAACAATGTCTGTTACCAAAAGTGGGGTATCTGCAGCAAAAGTAGTAGCCACCATAGAAAAACCAAGCAACCACCAAGGCATGCTTCTTCCTGAAAGAAAAAATTCTGAACTACTTTTACTAGATTTTTTAGAAACGAAAACTCCTATAAGAACAACTAAAGTAAAAAAAGAAACAATTAAAAAATAGTCTAAGCTGCTTAAAGAAATCATAAGTGGTGGTTAAAATTTAATAAGTTCTAAAAGTAACTAATTAAGCTTTAATTTGTATTTTTATTTTATGGATTTATTTTCAACAGAAAAAATAAGTAACATATTACCATTTGATGGAGTGGCAAATGCACATGGCATAATACTCTCTAAAAAAGAATGCGATTTTTATTACGATTATTTATTAAATAATGTGCCTTGGAAAAATGATGAGGCGATAATTTTTGGAAAGAAGATAATAACAGATAGAAAGGTGGCTTGGTATGGAACAAAAACTTTTAATTACACCTATTCTAATATTACAAAAAGAGCAATAGTTTTTAATAAACAACTTTTAGCACTTAAAACACTTATTGAAAGAGAGAGTGGAGAGGTTTATAACTCGTGTTTATTAAATTTATACGAATCGGGCAGTCAAGGAATGGGATATCATGCAGACAGTGAAAAAATGTTAAAAAAACATGGGGCAATAGCTTCTTTATCTTTGGGAGCCACCCGTAAATTTTCTTTTAAACACAAAGAAAATAAACAAAGAATAGACACTGTTTTAGAAAATGGTAGCCTCTTGGTAATGAAAGAAAATACACAAGATTATTGGTTGCATACATTGCCCACAACAAAAAAAGTAACCACACCTAGAATTAATTTAACGTTTAGAACAATAGTTATTTAAAGCTTACAATAAACACCTTGCGGGTTTTACAATAGTTTGTATTTTTGTATAAAATATCTTTTTTGGAAAAAAATAATCAACAGTCTGTAAACCTCAATAAATTTATTAGTTCAACCGGAATTTGCTCTCGTAGAGAAGCTGAAAAACTAATTGTAGAAGGTAGGGTAACCATCAACGGAAAAATAACACAATTAGGAAACCGTGTTTTTAAAAAAGATGTTGTTAGGGTAGATGGTAGGTTGTTAAAACACAAACCCAAAACATTATACATTGCATTAAACAAGCCTGTAGGCATTGTTTCTACAACAGATTCTAGAGAGCGAAATAATATTGTAAAAGCAGTAAATCATCCAGAAAGATTATTTCCTATTGGTCGTTTAGATAAACCATCCGAAGGATTAATTTTTTTAACAAATGATGGAGATATTGTAAACAAAATACTTAGAGCAGGTAATAACCACGAGAAAGAATATATAGTTACTGTTGATAAAAGAATTGACGACGATTTTATCTTAAAAATGGGAAACGGAATACCTATTCTTGGTACAGTTACCAAAAAATGTAGGGTAGAAAAAGTGTCCGAAAAAGTGTTTAAAATTATTTTAGTTCAGGGCTTAAACAGGCAAATTAGAAGAATGTGTGAATACTTAGATTACGAGGTAACTAAGTTAAAACGCACCAGAATAATGAATGTAGAATTAGGTGTTTTAAAACCTGGTGATTGGAGAGAATTAACACCTGAAGAATTAAAAGAAATTAATAAAATGATTGCAACTTCTTCTAAAACCGAAGAAGCTTCTGTTGTAAAAGAAAAACCAAAACCATCATCAGCCAAAAAGAAACCAGCACCTACAAAAAATGCGTTTAATAAAAAAAGCGCCTCTTTTAGAAAATCATCACCTAAAAACAAAAAACGCACCACAGGTTTTTCATCAAAAAAGAAAAGAAGATAATTTAGGGCGTTCCCTTAACAGGTCAGGCTTTTCACTACAATCTTTTTTAAGAAAAATAAAAAAGGATTTTCGTTACAATCCTTAACGCACATACCTGCCATCTATAGTAAAAAAATAGGTTTTTTGCTTTTTATAACGGTTCAATTATTTTTCAATTCTTAAATAGTACTATATTTGCCAACGATGAAATTTGATTTAAAAACTACCGACCCAAAAAGTCAAGCAAGAGCAGGAGTAATTACCACAGATCATGGAGACATAGAAACTCCTATTTTTATGCCTGTAGGTACTGTTGGAACCGTAAAAGGAGTACATCAAACAGAATTAAAAAATGAGATCAATCCAGATATTATTTTAGGAAACACATATCATTTATATTTAAGACCTGGTTTAGATATTTTAGAAAAAGCAGGAGGATTGCATAAGTTTATGAACTGGGATCGAAATATTTTAACAGATTCTGGTGGGTACCAAGTATACTCTTTGTCTGGTAGAAGAAAAATTAATGAACAAGGAGTTAAGTTTAAAAGTCATATAGATGGTTCTATGCACTTTTTTACCCCAGAAAACGTTATGGAAACACAACGTACTATAGGTGCAGATATTATAATGGCTTTTGATGAGTGTACACCATATCCATGCGAATATAATTATGCAAAAAGATCTATGCATATGACACATAGGTGGTTAGATAGGTGTATTAAACATTTAGAAAAACTGCCTTATAAATACGGTTATGAGCAAACTTTTTTTCCGATTGTACAAGGGAGTACTTACAAAGATTTAAGAAGGCAATCTGCAGAATATATTGCGAATGCAGGTGCAGAAGCAAATGCTATTGGAGGACTTTCTGTGGGTGAACCAGCAGAAGAAATGTATGCAATGACAGAGGTGGTAACAGAAATATTACCAAAAGATAAACCTCGTTATTTAATGGGGGTTGGAACTCCTATAAACATTTTAGAGAATATTGCTTTAGGTATAGATATGTTTGATTGTGTAATGCCTACAAGAAATGCAAGAAACGGAATGTTATTTACGGCACATGGTACAATTAACATTAAAAACAAAAAATGGGCAGACGATTTTTCTGCAATAGATGATATGGGAATTACTTGGGTAGATACCATGTATTCTAAAGCTTATTTAAGACACCTTTTTGCCTCTAAAGAAATGTTAGGAAAACAAATTGCTTCTATACATAATTTAGGATTTTATGTTTGGTTAACAAGAGAAGCTAGAAAACATATTATTGCAGGAGATTTTAGAGAGTGGAAAGACAAAATGGTTGTTCAGATGGATAAAAGATTATAAGCTTTTATTTAGTTAAAAATATAAAATAGTTTTTTTTGAAAATTATAGATTGGTACATATTAAAACGATTTTTGGTAACTTTTTTGTTTACCTTATTAATCTTGATTCCTATTGCCATTGCTATAGATATTTCAGAAAAAATAGATAATTTTTTAGAGCATCCAGATTTAGGTTTTGGGCAAATTGTAGATGAATATTATGTGAATTTTACAATTTATTATGCAAATACCTTTATGCCTTTGGCGTTATTTATTGCGGTTATTTTATTTACTTCTAAATTGTCTAACAACACAGAAATTATTGCTATAAACAACGCAAAAATTTCTTTTACACGTTTTTTATACCCTTATTTTGTTGGAGCTACTTTGGTAACTTTAATATCTCTGGGTATGAATCACTTTGTGGTACCTAAAAGTAGTAAAGTAAGAAAGAAGTTTGAAAAAGAATATATTAATAGTAGGCGTCAAAAAAATAAACTAAAGTATGTAGAGAATTTTAGTTTACAATTAACAGACAGTACTTACATTTATATTAGAAGGTATAATACACAAGAGAATAGTGGTTATGACTTTTCTTTTGAAGTTTATGACGGAATTAAATTAAAATCTAAATTAATATCAGACAATATTAGATACCAGAAAAAAGACTCCACTTTTGCTTTACTAAACTGGAAAAAAAGGTTTTTAAACAAAAAAACAGACAGTATTTCATATGGTAGAAGAATAGATACTGTTTTTAATTTTACTCCTAAAGATTTAGTGTATCAATCTGCTTTATCACAAGAAATGCCTTCAGATGAATTATTAGATTTTATAAATATATCTAAAAAAAGAGGCGTTAAAAATTTAAATGCTTACTTAGTAGAATTATATAAAAGAACAAGTTTACCTGTAGCTTCTTACATTTTAACAATTATGGCGGTTGCTTTGGCTTTTAGAAAAAGAAGAGGTGGTACAGGTGTAAACTTAGCAATTGGTATTGCAATGATGTTTTTGTATATTTTTTTAATGAAAGTATCTGAAGTATTAGGAGCCGTTGCAGGTGTTAATTCTTTAATATATGTTTGGATGCCAAATATTGTTTTTGGTGTTATTTCTTTCTACCTTTATCTAAAAGCAAAAAGATAAACTATTGCTAAACTTGTAAAATAACGTCATTGTTTTTAGTAATGATGTATAAATAGCAAATCAATACAAAAAAAACTCCTTTTTTGTAAAAATAGACAAATTTTATAGTAAGTTTGTTTTTACAAATAACTAGAATCATATAAGTACGATATGGAATATTTAGATTTTGAAATGCCTATTAAAGAGCTTTTAAATCAATTAAACAAGTGTCAGATTATTGGGCAAGAAAGTGATGTAGATGTTAGTGCTACTTGCAAAAAGATTGAAGATAAATTAAATAAGGCAAGAAAAGACATATATAAAAACTTAACACCTTGGCAAAGAGTTCAACTGTCTAGGCACCCAAATAGACCTTATACATTAGATTATATTAGAGCTTTTTGTGGAGATACTTTTATGGAACTTCATGGTGATAGAAGTGTTAAGGATGATAAAGCGATGATTGGTGGACTTGGTAAAATAGGTGATCAATCTTTTATGTTTATCGGTCAGCAAAAAGGAAATAATACAAAAACAAGACAGTACAGAAATTTTGGGATGGCTAATCCTGAAGGTTATAGAAAAGCATTACGCTTGATGAAAATGGCCGAAAAATTTGGAATTCCTGTAATTACTTTGGTAGATACTCCTGGTGCATATCCTGGTTTAGAAGCAGAAGAAAGAGGTCAGGGGGAGGCTATTGCTAGAAATATTTTAGAAATGACTCGTTTAAAAACACCTATTATTACTGTAGTTATTGGTGAAGGAGCTTCTGGTGGTGCCATTGGAATAGGTGTTGGTGATAGAGTATATATGATGGAAAATACTTGGTATACAGTAATTTCTCCAGAATCTTGTTCTTCTATTTTATGGAGAAGTTGGGAATATAAAGAACAAGCGGCTGCAGCATTAAAATTAACAGGAGAAGACCTGAAAGGGCTTAAATTAATTGATGGTATTATTAAAGAACCTATTGGTGGAGCTCATACAAATAGAGAAGATGCATTTACTGCTGTAAAAGAGCAAGTTTTAAAAGCTTTTGATGAATTAAAAGATTTAGAATACGCAGATTTAGTAGCTAAAAGAATGGATAAGTATTCTGAAATGGGAGTATATAAAGAGTAGGTAATTCTCTTATAATTGACATAAAAAAAGGAACATTCTAAATTTTAGAATGTTCCTTTTTTTATGTTTAAGAAAGAGATTTAGAGAATTTTAAATACCTAAATCTTTAAATAATTCTTTTATTTTAGGATCAGAAGGTCTTGGTGCATTAGCTTCTACAATATTACCATTAGGATCAATTAAAATAAATCTTGGAATACCAGATATTTGGTAAGCCTGCTGAAAACTAAAATCTTGACCTGACCATAATTGAATTCCTGTTAATTCTTTGTTTTTTACAAAGTCTCTCCATTTTTTTTCTGCAGCTTCCCAAGAACCGCCACTTCTTCTAGATTCATCTGTAGATATACTTACAAACGCTATGTTTTTGTTGTGATATTCTTTTTCTAATGACTTTAAGAATGGAATTTGTCGTACACAAGGTCCGCACCACGTTGCCCAAACATCAATGTAAACATACTTTCCTTTAAAAGAATCTAAAGATTTTGTTCCTCCTTTATAGTCAACATAGTTTTCAAATTTAGGAGACACATTTCCTTTTCTAATTTTTGTACTTTTAGAGTATGCATTGGTAAAATAAGAAATCATTTGCTTATTCTGTTGCTTCCCTAAATTAATTAAAGTACTGTCTAAGTCTGAATAAGATTCTAAAATACTATCAAAATCTTTTTCTATTAGAGATATTTTTTTGTTAAAAGCAGTTTCGTCTAAATTTAAAACATCTTTAGGATTTCCTATTTTTTGAGTTCTTTTAATTTGTGAAACAATGTAATTGCTGTTAGAAGCACCGTTACCAGTATATTTAAAACCTGTTAAAAAATCATTAACATCTCCAGTAACATTTATACTATAACCATTTTTTAAATAAATAGGCGTCTTTTTTCTGTTTCCTATTTGCAGCGTATATATAGCTCCTTCGCTTACTTTTAGAGTATCATTAAAAGAACCATTATTATTGATAGTTATCTTTTTTAAGATACCCTTTTTACCTATAATACTAATTACAGAATCTTTAGTATTTTCTAGATTTCCAGAAAGTGATACAAAATTTTTAGGTTTGTTGTCTGTACAAGAAACAACAGCTACTAAAAATAAGATAGCTAAACTTAGTTTTTTCATTGTTTATATTTTAAATATTTATACAAATATAGTTATATGACGTTTAAAATAATTAAAACTTAATAATTTGTCTGAAACAATAAATGGAATAGCTTAAGATGAAATAACTTTATTGTTAAATACTTAGTTGAGTTGTTAAAAAATATAATATATGTTAATTTTCTGTTATAAATCTTGAGTTTATCTTTTTTTCAGGATAGTTCAGGTTAGTTAACCTTTTAATAACATTTATATTTGTTTTATTAAACAATTAATTAGAATGAAAATAAAATATATATCAAAAGGAGCTATGATTTTGTCAATAGCTTTATTATCGGCTTTTTATTCATGTCAATCAGAAGATGAAATTATAGCCGAACCAGAGGTTTCAATTGTTGAAGAGGAAAAACCAGAGGAAACTAAAGAAGAAGAGCCAAAAGAGGAAGAAGTAAAGCCTGAGGAAACAAAACCAGAAGAAACAAAACCAGAGGTAAGTGAAGTAAATGACGAAGATGTAGGTGAGTATAAAACATGTAACCCTGATGGAGCTAATGAATCTAAATTTTTAGATATTTCAAATCCTGTTAATGAAGGAAAAATAGATGACAGAAGCTGTTATGCTAACTATAAAGAAAGTGTAGTTAACGGAAAAAAATGGGGTGTGTACAATATAACACATGGATCTAATAACCAAGATACTAATACATTACAGCCAAGAATAGAAAGATCGTTTAATAGATCTCAAACCACAGGTATTGGTAGTTTAGCAAGATTTACAGGGACTGTAAGAATTCTTGAAGTAGGTGATGCATCAGGAACTTCTAATGATGGTACTTACATTATGCAAGCTAAAGGTAAGCATACTGGAGGTGGTGGATCTCAAGATCCTGCTATCTGTTTGTATTTAGCTAAACCAGTTTATGGTACAGATAGTAATGGTAATATAGCTCAGGTATCTTTTAATATCTATAGAGAGCAAATTAAGTTTAGAGGTGGTTCTGGACGTGTTGGTAGAGAAAATATTTTTCTTACAAACGTAAAGAAAAACGTAGAAACAGCTATAGAATTAGAAGTTGGTTTTAGAGCAGATCCAAATGATGCTACAAAAAAAATACACTATGCTGATGCTAAAATAGGTGGAGAAACATTTAACTGGAATAT
>CALHCK010000023.1 GCA_937936695.1 uncultured Polaribacter sp. | reverse complement strand
TCACTTTGTAAATCCCAATTAGTATTTGATAAACTTTTATACGACATTGTATCCCATAAAAAAGGATCAAAAATTTGACTTGGTAATAGTTTTTTAAATTCTACTTTTTGTTTTTCTGACCGTGTTAAATCTACAATACATGTATAAGTCGCTGCTTCTTCAAAAACAATTTCAGAACCAAAATGAATCAATTTTTCAACAGCAGTTTTTTCTTTAAAGAATTGTCTTATGCCCACTCCAAAATCAGACACCAAAAACTTATGGGGCAAAATAAAAGAAACAATACCTTTTAAGTTTATCAAAAAATAACACTTTTCCATAAACAAAGCATAAATATCATAGTTTGCTGTTGCTGATTGAAATTTCTTTTCATAGTAATCACACATATCAGGATAATGTTCCATTAATCCCTGTTTTCTAACATAAGGCGGGTTCCCAATAATCACATCAAACCCACCTTTTTCAAATACTTGAGGAAACTCTGTTTCCCAAGAAAAAGCTTTATCTCCGGCAACCGTTTTGCTATCAATTAAACTATTACCACATTTAATATTACTACTTAAATTATTTAATTTACGTCTGGGTTGTGCGGTACGTAACCATAAAGATAATTTGGCAATTTCTACAGATTCTTCATTTAAATCTACTCCAAAAATATTGTTTTCTAGTATGGTGTTTTCTATATCAGAAAATTGCAAACCACCACCTAAAAATTTGGTTTTTAGCTCATCTATATACCCGTGTTCTGCAATTAAAAAATTTAAGGCTTGGTTTAAAAAAGCACCAGAACCACAAGCGGGGTCGCAAATGGTTATGCTTAACAACCATGCTCTATATGCGTCTAAAATTGCCACTAAGTGGCTTATTGTGGTCTTGTTTCTATTCTTACGTCCTTTAAAATATTCTTCTTCTTTTATGCCTAATTCGGCTTTCTTTTCTTCGCATAATTTACCAACCGTATTTTCTACAATGTATTTGGTAATGTATTTTGGGGTGTAAAATACACCGTCTTTTTTACGTTTGCTTTTTTGCTTATCAAAATCTGCCCCTTCTATTTCTGCATTTACACTTTCTATTTCGTTTAAAGAGTTTTCAAAAATGTGTCCTAAAATATTTACATCAACCTGACTTTCAAAATCGTAAGCGGCTAACTTATGTGTGTGTTTGTATAGTAAATTGTTGTCTATTTCTAAACCGTTTAGCAAAGCATCTTCTTTAAACAAACCTCCGTTATAGGCATATATTTCGCCTCTACTTTTGGTACCTTTTCTACCTTGGTCTAAAAAAGTAAAGTATTGTTTAAAAAGGTTGTACAAAGGTCTTTCGTCTCCAAAATCTATGTCTGCTTTCCATTTTTCTAAAATAAGCTCTGTACTATTTGCAGGTAACAAACCTCTGTCTTCGGCAAAAAATATAAATAAAAAACGGTCTATTAATTTTTAAGATTTTTTAAATAACGTAAGTTTTACGTTTTTTTCTAGTTGTTGTTGTACTGCTTTTTCTTCTTCTGTTAATTGTGCTGCGGCTTGTTTTGTGTTTTGTAATGCTGCTGCTAATTTTAATCGTTTGGCATTTTGCTTTACTAAATCTCTGTACAATTCTCTTTTAAATAAAGAGTAGTCTTTGTAAAAGTCTTTGGTTATTTTTTCTTCTTGTACTAAAGAGGCTTCTTTTATTTTTAAGAGTATATTATTTATTATGTTGTTTTTTTGTAAGCATAAATAAAAAAAGTTTAAAGCGCTCTTTGGTAAGTTCAAATAAATTAAATTCTATAAATTCTGTAGCAT
The DNA here is from genome assembly GCA_937936695.1 of uncultured Polaribacter sp. Classification (GTDB taxonomy): domain Bacteria; phylum Bacteroidota; class Bacteroidia; order Flavobacteriales; family Flavobacteriaceae; genus Polaribacter. The sequence continues at coordinate 1,050 of CALHCK010000023.1, read as the reverse complement.
CATTTATATAAAAACGTAATTTTTCAAAATTAGAGGTTATTACATATATACAGCCTTTTTGGTTGGCTTTATAATCAAAGGCTTGTTTGCGTATACTTTCTAAATCTTTGGTTTTTGTGCCTTTTAACTCAATAACTCCTACTGCAATATCTTTATGCAATATTGCCCCATCTGCTTTTCTAGAGTTTGTTTGGTTTTTAAACTCTGCCACCAAATTAAAATTAGGGTTTGGTTTTAGGGTATAATCTAAAATATTTACAAATAGTTCTGTTAAAAATATTCCTTGATATTCTTCTTCTTTAGAGCTTCTTATGTTTTCTTGTATAGTGGGGTTTAAAAAGTATTTTACATACTTTTTATAGGCTTTTTCTATAACTGCATTTTCTTGTAAACAAATGTAATTTTTTAATACAGATGTTTGATATAATGACATGTATTGGCGGCAATTTATTTAAGTTTTAAAAATAGAACTATTATTTGATTTTTTAATAAGAAAACACGTATTATACTTTTATAACACCTCTTGTTGCAATACTTTTTTTTATATAAAACAAGTATTTTGGGCTATAAAAGTACTTTTAATAAGTAGCCAAATTTATTATTTATTTTATATTGCAAATAAATTTTAATATTGAAAAAAATATTAGTTTCTGTTACCAACGATATTACCACAGACCAACGTGTTAAAAAAGTATGTGATACCTTACATAAAAATGGATATGAAATTGTTTTAATAGGTAGACAACTTAAAGACAGCGTTCCGTTAAACAGAGCCTACAAAACAAAAAGAATTCGTTTATTTTTTAACAAGGGTTTTTTATTTTTTGCTGAATTTAATGTAAGATTGTTTTTTGTTTTATTTTTTTCTAAAAAAAACATGCTACTCTCTAACGATTTAGATACGCTTGTGCCTAATTATTTAGTTAGCATTTTACAAAGAAAAAAATTAATTTATGACAGTCATGAGTTATTTCCTGAAATACCAGAACTGGTACACAAACCTTTGGTAAAAAAATTCTGGACTACTATTGAAGCGTTTATAGTACCAAA
>CALHCK010000022.1 GCA_937936695.1 uncultured Polaribacter sp. | reverse complement strand
ATTCAATAAGTTTAAGTGCAGATGGTTCTTTGGTAGTTATTGGAGCACCTGAAAACGCTAACATTCAAAATATCTTTAGGGGTAATTTAGTAGATCATAAAAAAGGATATATAGTTATCTTAAAAAATATAAACAATACGTATACAAGTATTAGTGATATAATATTTGGAGATTTTGCTTATGATAATTCTGGTAGTTCAGTAAGTATAAGTGCCGATGGTAATACTGTAGCTGTAGGAGCAACGGGTAATGATGATAATGGAGAAAACTCTGGTCATGTACGTATTTATAGAAATATAAATAGTAATTGGGTAAAATTAGGAGAAAATATAAACGGAGAAGAAATAGGAGACTTATTAGGTACTTCTGTAAGTTTAAGCGCAGATGGTAATTTTTTAGTAGTTACAGCACCAGGTTATGATAATAATGATGAATTTAATGTAGGACAAGTAAAATTTTATGAATTGCCTTCTACTATACTTTCTTCTAGTAATTTTTTATTGTCTAAATTTAGTATGTTTCCAAACCCTGCACAAAGGCAGTTTACTATTAATTTATCAGAAGGTTTACAGTTTAAAAAAGTACATATTTTTAATCAATTAGGTCAATTATTGCATGTAGCTACTTCATCAACAATAAAAATAAACAATTTACCAAAAGGAGTTTATTTTGTACAAATTATAACTAATAATGGTAAGGCAACTAAAAAACTAGTGGTAGAGTAACATTATTTAATACAAAAAAGAATTAGCAAAAAGCCACAAATATTATTTGTGGCTTTTTTATTAACAGTTTATTAATGATTCTGATAAATTTTTAATTTGTATTTTTCAAGAAATATTAATTGAAGTAGGATTTTATGCCAAGAAAGAAAAAAATATACAAGAAAAAAGGGAATGTTATTAAAGATTTAACCCGTAAAATATTTAAAATTTTAAACGAAGACAGTGAAAAATTTTATAATTACAAACAAATTGCTGCTAAATTAAAAGTTTCTGATACAGACGGAAAAACGCAAATTTTAAAAAAATTAGCAGAACTTACTGCGAGTAAAAAAATTAAAGAAGTAGATAGAGGTAAATATCAAATTAATGAAGATAGAAAATATTCTGTAGGAACATTAGATCTTACTTCTAGTGGAAATGGCTATTTTATGTCTGATGATTATGAGAAAGATATTTTTATACCTAATATAAATTTAGGAAAAGGATTACATGGAGATGTTGTTAGAGCCTATGTGTACAAAAGAAAAAGAAGTAATAAATTAGAAGCAGACGTTGTAGAAATTATTGAAAGAGCAAAAACAGAATTTGTTGGTGTGCTTCAAAAAAATAAAAAATTTGGTTTTGTAATTCCAGACAATCCAAAAATGTATGCAGACATTTTTATTTCTGAAAATAAAATGAATGGTGCAGAGCATGGAGATAAAGTACAGGCTAAAATTTCTGATTGGCCAGAAAACTCTAAGAATCCGTTTGGTAAAATAACTACTGTTTTAGGAAAACCAGGAGATCATAATACAGAAATGCATTCTATTTTATTAGAATACGATTTGCCTTATGAATTTGAACCTGAAGTAGAAAAAGAAGCTAAAAATTTACCAATAGAAATTACTAAAGAAGAAATTGCCAAACGTAGAGACATGAGAGGCGATTTAACTTTTACTATTGATCCTAAAGATGCAAAAGATTTTGATGATGCTTTGTCTTTTAAAAAATTAGAAAATGGTAACTACGAAGTAGGAATTCATATTGCAGATGTATCTCATTATTTACAACCAAATACAGTGTTAGATGATGAAGCTTTTGATAGAGCAACTTCTGTTTATTTAGTAGATAGAGTAGTACCTATGTTACCAGAAATGTTAAGTAATGGTGTGTGTTCTTTAAGACCAAATGAAGAAAAATTAACTTTTTCTGCTGTTTTTGAAATTAATGAAAAAGCACAAATAGTAGGAGAGTGGTTTGGTAGAACAGTTACTTATTCAGATCAACGTTTTGCATATGAAGAGGCTCAAGATATTATAGAAAACTGTACACTTTCTAATATTAGTTCTTATACAATGCCGCTAGATATTTCTATAATTGATAAAGAATATGAAGTATCACCAGAAATTGTAGAGGCTACTTTACAATTAGATAAATTGGCTAAAATTCTTCGTAAAAAAAGAATGAAAAAAGGAGCTATTTCTTTTGATAGAGTAGAGGTTAAGTTTCATTTAGATGAAGAAGCAAACCCTACAGGAGTTTTCTTTAAAACCTCTAAAGATGCTAATAAGTTAATTGAAGAATTTATGTTATTAGCTAACAGAAAGGTAGCTGAGTATATTGGTAAACATCAAGGTAAACCTTCTAATAAAACATTTATTTATAGAGTACATGATGAGCCCGATATAGAAAAATTAGCTTCTTTACAAAACATTATTAATAAATTTGGATATAAGATTAATACCAATACAAGAGAAACTACATCGGCATCTTTAAATCAATTACTTAGTGATGTAAATGGTAAAGCAGAATCTAATATGATAGAAACACTTGCTATACGTTCTATGTCTAAGGCAGTATATACAACACAAAACATAGGTCATTACGGTTTAGCATTTGATTATTACAGCCATTTTACATCGCCTATAAGACGTTATCCTGATGTTATGACACATAGATTACTTCAACATTATTTAGATGGCGGAAATACTCCAAAAGCAGATATCTACGAAGAAAAATGTAAGCATTCTTCTAAAAGAGAAGAATTAGCATCTAAAGCAGAAAGATCTTCTATAAAATATATGCAGGTAAAATACATGCAAGATCATAACGAAGAAATTTTTGATGGAGTAATTACCGGAGTTACAGAATGGGGTATTTATGTAGAAATTACTACTAATAAATGCGAAGGAATGGTAAGAATTAGAGATATAAAAAGTGATTATTATATTTTTGATGAAGACCAATATGCTATTGTAGGTCAATCAACAAAACATTTGTATCAGTTAGGAGATAATGTTAAAGTACAAGTTAAAAAAACCGATTTAGAACGTAAACATTTAGATTTTAATTTAATAGAAGAGTAAATTTTATAATTTAAATAACATATTCTTTTTAAAAACGCATTACCTAGCTAACTAGCTTTTTTGTATCTTTGTGATATTAAATTAAAAAACAATGAATAGTTTAGCAATATATTTTGGAATGATAGGTGGACCACAGATTATTATTATTGTTGTGGTAATTCTTTTATTATTTGGAGGAAAAAAAATTCCGGAATTAATGAAAGGTCTTGGAAGCGGAATTAAAGAATTTAAAAATGCTGCTAAAGAAGAAGGTGAAGATAAATTAGAAGAAAAAAATTAATTAATTTTTTTATCAAAATATAAAAAGCTCAATTTGTTGTACAAGTTGAGCTTTTTTTTATTTAAAAGATATTGAATTCGTTATTCAATCTTTTTATTTTTAGCATTCTTCATAGCTTCTCCAATTTGGTTACTTGCCGTAAAACTTGCCACCATATCGTTTAACATTTGACTCCCTGCTTGTGGTGAGTTAGGTAATAAAATTAAATTACTATTAGTTTCTTGTCCTATAGATTGCAAAGTATCATAATGTTGTGTAACTACTATTAAAGCAGAAGCTTCTTGACTGTTAATACCTACTTTGTTTAATACTTCTACAGATTCTTCTAAACCACGTGCAATTTCTCTTCTTTGATCTGCAATACCTTGTCCTTGTAAACGCTTACTTTCAGCTTCAGCTTTAGCTCTTTCTACAATTAAAATTCTTTGTGCATCTCCTTCATATTGTGCTGCAACTTTTTCTCTTTCAGAAGCATTAATTCTATTCATTGCCTCTTTAACTTGTGCATCTGGGTCTATATCTGTTACTAAAGTTTTAATAATATCATAACCATAAGTCATCATTGCATCATTTAATTCAGATTTTACAGCAATGGCAATATCATCTTTTTTAACAAAAACATCATCTAACTTCATTTTAGGTACTTCTGCACGTACTACATCAAAAACATAAGAAGTTATTTGATCGTGTGGGTAATCTAGTTTATAAAAAGCATCGTATACTTTGTCTTTTATAACTTTATATTGTACAGATACTTTTAGTTTTACAAAAACATCATCTAAAGTTTTTGTTTCTATAATAACATCTAATTGCTGAATTTTTAAACTTAATTTACCAGATACTCTATCTACTAAAGGAATTTTAAAATGTAAACCAGATTGACGGATACTGTGAAATTTACCAAAACGTTCTATAATTGCAGCGGTTTG
>CALHCK010000021.1 GCA_937936695.1 uncultured Polaribacter sp. | reverse complement strand
AAAAAAGGATTATTAAGTATTGACTACATCAATAGAGCTTATCAAAATTTACAATTTACAGATACTAATTTTGCTACAGAAAACAACTTTTTTCAAAACGATTTAAGAAATACTCATTCTGTAAATGTAGGTAGCGAATGGCGTTTTGATAGACTTAGTTTAAGAGGTGGATATCGATTTGAACAAAATCCAAATAAATTTGCCATTGCATCAGAAAATCTTAAAGGATATTCTTTAGGTGCTGGTTATAAATTTAAAGGCTTACAATTAGATATTGCATATACAAGTAATAATAATATAGATTTTTATGATTTTTACCCTGGTTTTAATGTAAACAATACAGAACTAGATATTAATAATAAAATAATTACAGCTTCAGTTACTATAAATTTATAATTATAAAAAAGCAATACAGTTTCCGTTTTTTGCCTTAATTTTGTAATTCAATATTTTAGTAATATGCAAGAAGTAAAAATTACAATACAAGAAACAACAAATAATACTATTATAAAATTTAACACAAATGCTGTTTTAATTAACGGTGGTAGTTATGAATATAATAATATAGATGAGGCTAAAAATTCGCCATTAGCGCAACAACTGTTTCATTTACCTTTTGTAAAGAAAATTTTTATTACAGCTAATTTTATTGCCATACAACGATTTGACATTGTAGAATGGTTAGATGTGCAAGAAGAAGTTAGCCAACAAATAGAAAGTTACTTAAACAACAAAGGTGTTGTTGTAAACGAAGAAACTACAACTAAAAAAGAGGCCATAGAAGTTTATGCAGAGGTTACACCTAACCCTGCTGTAATGAAATTTGGTACTAACAAATCTTTAACTCAAGTAGATGTAGAGTATAAAAATATTGAAGAAGCTAGTAAATCATCTCCTTTAGCACAAGCTGTTTTTAATTTCCCTTTTGTTAAAGAGGTATTTATTTCTGACAACTACATATCTGTAACAAAATATGATATGGTAGAGTGGAAAGAGGTTTTTGCAGAAGTAAGAACTTTTATTAGAGAGTATTTAGTTGAAGGAAAAACAATTATTAAAGATTTACCTTCGGAAAAAAATACCGAAACTACAGAAAAACCAATACAACCTAAAGTACAGCTAGAAGGTGTTGCTGCACAAATTGTAGACATTTTAGACGAATATATAAAACCTGCCGTTGCTGGCGATGGTGGTAATATTGCTTTTAGATCTTACGATGAAGAAAACAAAATTGTTAGTGTAATTTTACAAGGTGCTTGTAGCGGATGTCCTTCATCTACAGCAACACTAAAAAATGGTATTGAAAACTTATTAAAAGAAATGCTTCCTGACCAAATAAACGAAGTGATTGCTATTAATGGTTAATAATTTAGTTGAAAGTAAAAAACATGTCAAAAATAATTAAACCATACAAAAATTCTGATCTTGGTAAAAAAGAACAGGTAGCAACAATGTTTAATAACATTTCTAAAAACTACGATGGCTTAAACAGGGTTATCTCTTTAGGAATTGATGTAAAATGGCGCAAAAAAGTTGTTGAAATTGTAGGTAAAAACAATCCAAAACAAATTTTAGATATTGCTACAGGTACTGGAGATTTGGCCTTAATGATGGCAGATTTACAACCCGACAAAATTATTGGTTTAGATATTTCTGAAGGAATGCTAGAAGTTGGTAAACAAAAAATAGCAAAAGTAAACCTATCCAACAAAATAGAAATGATTGTTGGAGACTCTGAAGACATGCCTTTTGATGACAATACTTTTGATGCTATAACAGTTTCTTTTGGTGTTAGAAATTTTGCTAATTTAGATAAAGGAATTAAAGAAATTGCTAGAGTTTTAAAACCAACAGGAGTTTTAGTTATATTAGAAACATCTAATCCAACAAAATTCCCTTTTAAACAAGGGTATAAGTTATATACCAATTTATTTTTACCTTTGGTTGGTAAATTATTTTCTAAAGATAAAGTTGCATATTCTTACTTATCTGAATCTGCAAATTCTTTTCCATTTGGAGCAGCCTTTAACAATATTTTACAAAAAAATGGGTTTACAAATACAAAAGACACACCAGTAACCTTTGGCGTTGCTACAATTTACACAGCACATAAATAATGATTCATAAAAAGATTTTAATTTTCAGTTTTTTATTTTTTACTGCTTTAGCATTTTATGCACAAAAAGAACGCGTTGAATACTTACCAACATTTGACAAAAAAAGAATTCATTACGGTTTTTATTTAGGATTAAATAATAATGGGTATAAATTAAACTTTACAAACGATATACCTGATTTAGATAACGCAAATATTATAGTTAACACAACAGCAGGTTTTAATGTGGGTTTAATTGGTGATTTACGTTTACACGAAAACTTAAATTTACGTTTTGAACCTGGTTTAATGACCAATTCTAAAACTATAAATTATAACCATTTAATGGGTGATGACGGTGTAAGAGAAGTTAATTCTACTTTTTTACATATGCCACTGCTTTTAAAATTTAGCACAGACAGACACAAAAATATTCGCCCTTATGTACTTGGTGGTCTTTCTTACGACTTTAACTTTTCTAGTGAAGAAGATGGAGACGATAATAGCCAAGGACAATTTAGAACTACATCTAGTAATTTTATGTACGAAGTTGGAGTTGGAATAGATATTTATCTGTACTTTTTTAAATTCTCGCCATCTATTAGAGGTATTTTTGCTATTAACAATGAGCTTGTTAATGATAATGATCCTAATAGTCAATGGACAGCTCCTATAAATCACTTAGGTACTCGTGGTGTTTTTATCTCTTTAGCTTTTGAATAAAAACAACATTGTTATTAATATATTTACTAATAACCACGTTTAAATTCGCTTAATAAAATAGCTGTTGCAGTTGCCACATTTAAACTTTCTGTTTCTTGTTTGTTTCCAAATCTAGGAATTGAAATTTTATTGGTTACCTCTGCCCTTATTTCTTTAGAAATACCATTAGCTTCGTTACCCATAATAAGAATTCCTTCTTTTGGCAATTCTGTTTTGTAAACATTAGTTCCATCCATATCTGCAATAAATTTCGGAATATTACTAGCTTGTAAATATTCAATTAAATTTACATAACGTATAGATACTCTTGTTAAAGACCCCATACTTGCCTGAACAACTTTATTATTATAACAATCTACGGTATCTTTAGAACAAACCAATTCATTAACACCAAACCAATCACATAGTCTAATAATTGTTCCTAAATTCCCAGGATCATTAATTGCATCTAAAGCAACAATTAATCCATTATTTTTTTTTGAGTTTTCTTCAGGTATTTTAAACAAACCTAAAACCTTATTTGCAGATTTTAATTTACTTACCTTTTGTAGTTCCTCTTCTGTAATTCTCTGAATTTTATTTTCATCAACATCTATAATAAAATCATTTACACAAAAAAGTTTTTCTAGTACATAAGAAGAATTTAAAAATTCTTGCACTACCTTAACCCCTTCTGCAATAAATAAATTATGCTTTTGTCTATACTTTTTACTAGATAAACTTGTTATTAATTTTAATTGATTTTTTGAGATACTCATTAATTGATTGTAAATAGAAATAAATCGTCTAAATGTACTATTTTTGACCTTGATAGCACCGCTAAATTAATGAAAAATCTAACTTTTTATTTTTTAATTGTATTTATAATAGTTTCGTGTAATTCCACCAAACATATAGCAGAAGGAGACTTGTTGCTTACACAAAACCTTGTTTATATTGATAGCGTTAAAACAAAAAACGAAGATTTAGAAAAATACATACTTCAAAAACCAAATTCTAGGTTTCTTAATTTACCTATTTCATTATATTTTCATAATCTAGGTGACCATAATAAACCCAAAACTGTTACAGAATGGGGAAAAAAAAATCAAAGAATATATAACTTTATAAAAAAAATATTTTCTGAAAAACAGAGTATTTCTTACGCTAAATCTCAAATAGCACTCAACAAATGGTTTTTAAATTACCCATCACCAGTTTTAGTTAAAAAAAATAAGATTAAAAATACTGTAAATAATTTAAGTGCATTTTTTAAAACCCAAGGATATTTTAAATCTAAAGTAACATCTAAAGTAGATAATTATACCCCTAAAAAAGCAACAGTATCTTACCTTGTATCTAAAGGTAAACCAACTATTTTAGATACAATAAACGTTAATATAGAATCTGTAGTTTTAGACTCTATTTACAAAACTAAAAGCACTTATTCTTTTTTACAAAAAGGAAAACAATACAAAGACCAACTATTTAGAGATGAAGCTAGTAGGGTTTTAAAACTTTTTAGAAATAATGGTGTGTATTATTTTTCGGAATCTGCTTTAGGGTTTTATGTAGATTCTACCAGAACAGATTATAAAACAAATGTAAATTTTAATATTTCTGGAAATAGATTGCTTGAAAAAAACGGAACCTACCTTAACCTACCTTATAAGGTGCAAAAAGTTAAAGAAATTAATGTAATTACAGATTATTCTTTTACTAAAAAAAGTGATGTCTTTAAAGATTCTGTAAATTATAACGGAATTAATTTTATAGCTTACGATAAAATTAAATACAACCCCAAGCTTCTTTCTCAGTCGTTTTTTCTAAAACCTGATGGAATATATGCTGATAGTCTTAGAAATTTAACGCGTAATTATTTAAAATCTCTAAAAAACTTTAAATCAACAAACATTAAATTTACACCTATTTCGGGTAAAGACAACGAGTTAAAAATGGATGTTTTTTTAGCACCTCTAGAAAAATATTCTTTAGGTGTAGAAACAGAACTTACACACTCTAACATTAGAAGCGTAGGTACTTCTGCTAAATTTTCTGTTACAGATAGAAATGTTTTTAAAGGTGCAGAACTCTTAAAACTTTCTGCTTTTGGCTCTTATTTTAACTCTATTAACGGTACCGGATGGGAAATTGGTTCTGATATTTCTTTAGAAATCCCAAGATTTTTAGCTCCTTTTGGTTTAAGCAAATTAGTACCTAAAAGAATGTCTCCTAAAACTTTTTTCTCTTTAGGTAGTAGTTTTCAAAAAAACATTGGTTTAGATAGAAATAATTTCACATTATTAGCTGATTATAAATGGAATTATAACTCGAAAAAAACAATACAAATAGAGGCCTTAAATATTCAATATTTACAGAATTTAAATAGAAGTAGATATTTTGACATTTACAGATCTGAATACAATGTATTGAATAATATTGCCCAAACTTATGACAATATAAACAATGGAAATATTTTTCCGTTATCTAATGATATTAACACACAAGCAGCCGAATCTTTACGTTTTATAGATATTGTTAGAAACGATCCGGACTTTAGAAATACCAATCCAGATGATTTTAACAACATTCTTAACATATCTAACAGATATAAAATTATTACTTCAGATTTTTTAATACCAACTTTAGCATATTCGTTTACCTATAACTCTCAGTCTAATTTTAAAGATAATGATTTTTCTTTTTTTAAAATAAGATTTGCTAATTCTGGTAATGCATTTTCTTTGTTATCTAATGCAACAAATGAAGATGGTAAAAAAACAATAGCAAATACTCCTATAGCTCAGTATTTTAAAACTGACATAGAATATAAAAAATTCTGGAATACTGGTGGTAATTCTGTATTGGGTATCAGATCTTTTTTAGGTTTAATTTTGCCTTACGGTAACTCAGATATTCCTTTTACTAAAAGTTATTTTGCAGGAGGTTCTAATGATATTAGAGCATGGAAAAGTTATGAATTAGGCCCAGGTAGTAGTAATACAGGTTTAGAATTTAATGTCGGTAATTTTAAATTTCTTACAAGTACAGAGTATCGTTTTGATGTATTTAGTAAAATAAAAGGAGCCTTATTTATAGATGCTGGTAATATTTGGGAAGTTAGTAGTGACGATTTTATAAATGATAAAACAAAACTTAACAACTTTTCTTCTTTACAAGACATAGCTATTGGCTCTGGTTTTGGTACCAGACTAGATTTTAGTTTTTTAATTTTACGTTTTGATATTGGTTTTAAAACTTATGAACCATACCTAAATAACAGAAAATGGTTACAAAACTACAATTTTTCTAATGCCGAATACAATATTGGTATTAACTACCCTTTTTAAATTAAAAACTAGCTATATAAATCATATTTTTTTTACTATTTTTGGGTGATTAACAACAAAAAAAATAAATATGAGTCATAATATAAAACCAGGTGTTGCAACTGGTAAAGAAGTTCAAGAAATTTTTAAACTTGCTAAAGAAAAAGGGTTTGCTTTACCTGCTATAAATGTTGTTGGCTCTAATTCTATTAATGGTGTTTTAGAAACTGCTAGAGACTTAAACTCTCCTGTAATTATTCAATTTTCTAATAGTGGAGCACAATTTAATGCAGGAAAAGGCTTATCAAACGAAAATCAAAAAGCAGCAATAGCAGGTGCCATAGCTGGCGCAAGAAGTATCCATGAATTATCTGTAGCTTATGGTGTACCTGTTATTTTACATACAGACCACTGTGCAAAAAAACTATTACCTTGGATTGATGGTTTATTAGATGCTAGTGAAAAACACTTTGCAGAAACAGGAAAACCATTATATAGCTCTCACATGATAGACTTATCTGAAGAAAGTCTAGAAGAAAACATAGAAATTTGTAAAAAATACCTAGCTCGTATGAGTAAAATGGGTATGACTTTAGAAATAGAATTAGGTATTACTGGAGGTGAAGAAGATGGTGTAGACAATTCTGATGTAGATGCTTCTAAACTATACACACAACCAGAAGAAGTAGCTTATGCTTATGAAGAATTACTAAAAATATCTCCTCAATTTACAATTGCTGCAGCCTTTGGTAATGTACATGGTGTATATAGACCAGGTAATGTTAAATTAACTCCAAAAATTTTAAAGAATTCTCAAGAGTTTGTATCTAAAAAATACGATATCGCTCATAATACTATCGATTTTGTATTTCATGGAGGATCTGGTTCTACTTTAGAAGAAATAAGAGAAGCTATTGGATATGGGGTTATTAAAATGAACATTGATACCGATTTACAATTTGCTTTTGCAGAAGGAATTAGAGATTATATGCAAGAAAAAGCTCCTTATTTAGCTACACAAATTGGTAACCCTGATGGATCAGATCAACCTAATAAAAAATACTACGACCCTAGAAAATGGTTACGTTTAGGTGAAGAAACTTTTAAAACACGTTTAAAACAAGCTTTTGAAGACTTAAACAACGTTAACACTTTGTAAGTGTAAAGTATACAAATTAAAAAAGCACTTTAACAGAAGTTAAAGTGCTTTTTTTTGTAGTTTAAATTACAAAAAGGGTAGTTTAAAGAAAAAACTTTTACATTTGTATTTACAATTTACATTCTATTAATTAGAATAATTTTAGAAAAACCTAAAAAGACAACAATTATTATGGCTTGGTTTAAAAGAACTGATAAAGGAATACATACTTCTACAGAGAATAAAAAAGATACTCCTAAAGGTTTATGGTATAAAACTCCTAGCGGAAAAATCATAGATACTGAAGAGTTAAAAAGAAACTTGTATGTAAGTCCAGAAGATGGTTACCATGTTAGAATTGGAAGTAAAGAATACTTCGAATTATTTTTTGATGATAATAAGTTTAAAGAATTAGACGAAAACCTTACTTCTAAGGATCCATTAAAATTTGAAGACACCAAAAAATATCCTGATAGATTAAAAGCTGCTCAAGAAAAAACAAAACTAAAAGATGCTGTAAGAACTGCTGTAGGAAAATCTTTAGGAAAAGACTTAGTAATTGCAGCTATGGACTTTGCTTTTATTGGTGGATCTATGGGATCTGTGGTTGGAGAAAAAATTGCAAGAGCCATCAACTATTCTATAGAACATAAAATACCTTTTTTAATGGTTTCTAAATCTGGTGGAGCTAGAATGATGGAAGCTTCTTTGTCTTTAATGCAACTTGTTAAAACATCTGCAAAATTAGCGCAATTAGCAGATGCCAAAATACCATATATTTCTTTATGTACAGATCCTACAACAGGTGGTACAACAGCATCTTACGCAATGCTTGGAGATATTAATATAGCAGAACCCAATGCACTTATTGCTTTTGCAGGACCAAGAGTTGTAAAAGATACAACAGGAAAAGATTTACCTGAAGGATTCCAAAAATCTGAATTTGTTTTAGAACATGGTTTTTTAGATGCTATATACGAGCGTAAAGAATTAAAGAAACAAATAAACCTTTATATAGATCTAATACAAAATATACCTGTTAGATCATAAATTTATAACAACCTTAAAAAAAACAAATTACAATTAATTTTTAAAAAATAATTGTACATTTGCTGCCTCAACGAAAAAAATCGTTGATATACATAATAATCATTTAAATAATATTGGCATGTACTTAACAAAAGAAGTAAAAGAAAGTATTTTTGAAAAACACGGTAAAGGAAAAAACGATACTGGTTCTTCAGAAGGACAAATTGCATTATTTACACACAGAATTAATCACTTAACAGAGCACTTAAAAAGAAATCGTAAAGATTTTAATACTGAGCGTTCTTTGGTAATGTTAGTAGGTAAGCGTAGAAGCTTATTAGATTATCTTAAAAAATCTGATATTGCTAGATACCGTGCAATTATTAAAGAATTAGGAATTAGAAAATAATTCTTACAAAAAGAGGCTCTATAAACGTGCCTCTTTTTTGTTTTAAATTTATTTGTCTTTTTATTTTATAACAAGACAAAACCATAAACGCTGACTAACAAACAGGGTTTTATAAAAAAATCAAAAATACTAACAACATTTTTGAATTTCCATTGGAAACACACAACAAACACTTAGACAACACAACAACAAACAAATTAAAAATTTAGAATTAAAAAATTTTATGATTCCAAAAGTATTTAGAGAGGTTATAGACCTTGGAGATGGAAGAACCATCTCATTAGAAACCGGTAAATTAGCTAAACAAGCACACGGTTCTGTTGTTGTTCAAATGGGTAAAGCAATGTTATTATGTACTGTAGTATCTAACTACAAACAATCTGACGTTGATTTTTTACCACTTACAGTAGATTATAGAGAAAAATTTGCTGCTGCAGGTCGTTATCCTGGAGGTTTCTTTAAAAGAGAAGCAAGACCAAGTGATGGAGAAGTATTAACAATGCGTTTAGTAGACCGTGTTTTACGTCCATTATTCCCAAAAGATTACCATGCAGAAACACAAGTTATGATTCAATTAATGTCTCATGATGAAGATGTAATGCCAGATGCATTAGCAGGTTTAGCTGCATCTACAGTAATACAATTATCAGACATTCCTTTTGAAACTCCAATTTCAGAAGTACGTGTTGCTAGAGTTAATGGAGAATTTTTAATCAACCCTAACAGAACTCAATTAGCTGCATCTGATATTGACATGATGATTGGAGCCTCTGCCGATTCTGTAATGATGGTTGAAGGTGAAATGGATGAAATTTCTGAAGAAGAAATGGCCGACGCAATTAAATTTGCTCACGAAGCTATTAAAGTACAATGTGCTGCTCAGGTACGTTTAGCAGAAGCTTTTGGTAAAAAAGAAACGCGAGAATACGAACCAGAAAGAGAAGATGAAGAATTAGCTAAAAAAATTAATGATTTAGCGTACGATAAATGTTACGAAATTGCTAAAAAAGGAACTTCTAAACAAGAACGTTCTAGTGCTTTTGCAGAAGTTAAAGAAGAAATTTTAGCTACTTTTTCTGAAGAAGAATTAGAAGATTTAGGAGGATTAATTAGTAAATACTTTAACAAAGCGCAAAAAAATGCTGTTAGAGAATTAACTTTAGCAGAAGGTTTACGTTTAGATGGTCGTAAAACTACAGATATTAGACCTATTTGGTGTGAAGTAGATTATTTACCATCTACACATGGTTCTTCTATTTTTACTCGTGGAGAAACACAAGCATTAGCAACCGTTACTTTAGGAACATCTAGAGAGGCTAACCAAATAGATATGCCATCTTACGAAGGAGAAGAAACATTTTACTTACACTACAACTTCCCTCCTTTTTGTACAGGAGAAGCTCGTCCTTTAAGAGGTACTTCTCGTAGAGAGGTTGGTCATGGTAATTTAGCGCAAAGAGCTTTAAAAGGAATGATTCCTGCAGATTGCCCATATACTGTAAGAGTAGTATCTGAAGTTTTAGAATCTAATGGTTCTTCTTCTATGGCTACTGTTTGTTCTGGTACAATGGCATTAATGGATGCGGGTGTAAAATTAAAAAAACCTGTTTCTGGTATTGCCATGGGATTAATTTCTGATGGAGACCGTTATGCTGTATTATCTGATATTTTAGGTGATGAAGATCACTTAGGAGACATGGACTTTAAAGTTACAGGTACAGAAGATGGTATTACTGCTTGTCAGATGGACATAAAAGTAAAAGGACTTTCTTATGAAATTTTAGTGAATGCATTAAAACAAGCAAGAGAAGGACGTTTACATATTTTAGAAAAGCTAACAGACACAATTACTGCTCCTAACGAAGAAGTAAAAGCGCATGCTCCTAAAATGATTAATAGAAGAATACCTAATGAGTTAATTGGAGCTTTTATTGGTCCGGGTGGTAAACACATTCAAGAATTACAAAAAGAAACAGAAACTACTATTGTAATTACTGAAGACCCAGTAACTGAAGAAGGAATTATAGAGATTTTAGGAACAAAACCAGCTGGTATTGAGGCTGTAATTGCTAAAATAGAATCTATGTTGTTTAAGCCAGAAAAAGGTTCTGTTTACGAGGTTAAAGTAATTAAAATGTTAGATTTTGGTGCTGTTGTAGAATATACAGACGCTCCAGGAAACGAAGTTTTATTACACGTAAGTGAATTAGCTTGGGAACGCACAAACAATGTTTCTGATGTTGTTAAATTAGGAGATATTTTAGATGTTAAATACTTTGGTATAGATCCTAGAACTCGTAAAGAAAAAGTTTCTAGAAAAGCTATTTTGCCTAAACCAGAAGGTTTTGTAGAAAGACCACCAAGAGATGATAAACGTTCTGGAGGACGTGATAACAGAGGTAGAGATAATCGTGGGCGTGATAACAGACGTGACGATAGAAAACCAAGAGAAGATAAAAAAGAAAATTAATTTTTCTTTTTTAATTACACAAAATCGCCAAAAATATTTGGCGATTTTTTTTGTTTTTTATTACTTTGTATAATATGGAAATTAACAAGGACGTATACTTATCTTTAGGGACAAATCTAGGTGATAGATTTATCAATTTACAAGATGCTATTAATACTATTAATAGTAAAGTTGGTGCTATTTTAAAGATTTCATCTATTTATAAAACTCCTTCTTGGGGCTTTAATGGCAATGATTTTTATAATATATGTATTAAAATTTCAACTTTTCTTGACGCCTATACTCTTATTGATTCACTCTTAAAAATAGAAACCGAATTAGGGAGACAACGAATAGCTAAAATTGGTTATGAAAACAGAAATATAGATATAGATATTCTACTTTATAATAATGACATTATAAAAACTGAAAAACTAATTGTGCCACATCAAAAAATGCTAGATAGAAAATTTGTACTGATTCCTTTATTAGAAATAGCTCCTACTATTTATCATCCTGTAGAAAATAAAACAATAAGTACTTGTTTAAAAAATTGTAGAGACACTTCTGAAATAGAAAAAATTAATAAACACTTAACAAAGCCTATCTAATTATTCTGGTACTGTAAAACAGGTATTCTTAACAGAAATAAGTCATAAAAACCTATTAAAACTAGAAATTATTTCAAATAAAAAAAATTAAAAATCGAAATTTTCTATTTATTTTTAGTTGTGAACTATTTGAATAACATTTTCTAAAAATGAACTTAGAATAAAAAAATTAGAAATGAATTACTTACAATAATAACGTAGATTTAAAAATTTAAGTTTATATGTATTCTGAAATGAATTTATGTTAAAAAAATCTTTATACACACATTATTAATAAAAATAAGTTTTTTTAAAAAAAAAATTATATTTTTGCGTGATAAATAATTCCCCCCAAATTGTTTAAAATTAGAAACAAAAATTATATCAAAATGAGGAGAATTTTTTTATTTGTACTTTTTAGCGCTTTTCTAGTGTCTAATACTTTCGGTCAATTTACTACTGACGAAATAACCTACG
>CALHCK010000020.1 GCA_937936695.1 uncultured Polaribacter sp. | reverse complement strand
TTATTAAAAACTTGTAAATCGTCTACTCCCTCTCCTACTCCAATATATTTTACAGGAATTTTAAACTGATCAGAAATACCTATTACAACACCACCTTTTGCAGTACCATCTAATTTTGTAACCGCTAAAGAAGTTACTTCTGTTGCTTTGGTAAATTGTTTTGCTTGCTCAAAAGCATTTTGACCTGTAGAACCATCTAAAACCAATAAAACATCATGAGGAGCATCATCTACTACTTTTTGCATCACACGCTTAATTTTAGACAACTCGTTCATTAAATTTACTTTATTATGCAAACGTCCTGCAGTATCTATAATTACAACATCTGCATCTTGTGTTACTGCAGATTTTATAGTATCGTAAGCCACAGAAGCAGGATCAGATCCCATTTCTTGTCTTATAATTGGCACCTCTGTTCTATCTGCCCATACTTGCAATTGATCTATTGCTGCAGCTCTAAATGTATCTGCTGCACCTAAAACAACTTTTAACCCTTGTTTTTTAAACTGAGCAGCTAACTTACCAATAGTAGTTGTTTTACCAACACCATTTACACCAACTACCATTAAAACGTATGGCTTTTTATTTGCTGGTATTGTAAACTCGGTTTCGTTACCAAGATTTGTTTCAGACAATAAACCTGCAATTTCTTCTCTAAGAATTTTATTTAGCTCGCTTGTACCAACATATTTGTCTTTTGCAACTCTATCCTCTATTCTTTTAATAATTTTTAAAGTAGTACCAACACCAACATCAGATGCAACTAAAACCTCTTCTAAATTATCTAAAACATCATCATCTACCGTAGATTTTCCTGCAACAGCTTTGGTTAATTTACCAAAGAAACTTTCTTTAGATTTTTCTAAACCTTTGTCTAAGGTTTGTTTTTTTTCTTTTGAAAAAATTTTTTTAAAAAAACTCATTTTTTTATTTTAAGCGATACAAGTGTACATTAAAAAATGTGCCATTTGTTGGGGTTTGGTCAAATTGTCATTAATTGTAAAAATTAGCGGTTAAAACGTCATATATTATTAAACCTAAACAGTAAAAAAACACTGATTTAAAGCTAATTAACACGCTAAATTAACAATTATATTTTACGCAAAAATACGTTATTTTAGAGCATAAAAAAACTACTTTCTAAATAAAGAAAGTAGTTTTGTATTTTATATATGTAAATAAATTACTTTTTTGCTAAGAATTCATTTACTTTAGAAGGATCCATAATAGATTCTACAAACATGTAAGCTCCTGTTTTTGGAGATTTTACCATTTTTATAGCTTTACTTAATCTTTTTGATCCAGTCTGTAACGATGCTACTGATTTTTTTGCCATTGTCTAATGTTTTTAATCTATGTGCTCTATTCTGAGTTCTAGATATTTAAATTATTTAATTTCTTTATGAACAGTCATTTTGTTTAAAATAGAATTAAATTTCTTAATTTCTATTCTATCCGGAGTGTTCTTTTTGTTCTTAGTTGTAATGTATCTAGATGTACCTGGTTTACCAGAAGCTTTATGCTCTGTACATTCTAAAATTACCTGAACTCTGTTACCTTTTTTTGCCATTTTTATAAAATTTTAAAATGCTTAAGCTTATTTAGTTAAAAATCCGTTAGCTTTCGCTTCTTTTATAACTGCAGAAATTCCTTTCTTATTAATATTTTTTAATGCAGAAGCAGATACTTTTAAAGTAATCCATTTATCTTCTTCTGGAATGTAAAAACGCTTTGTCATTAAATTAGCGTCAAACTTCCTTTTTGTTCTATTTAAAGCATGAGAAACGTTGTTTCCAACCATTGCTTTCTTACCTGTTAATTCACAAACTCTAGACATCTTTTCGACAGTATTTATAGTGTTATCTCTAAACGAGGTGCAAATCTACAAATAATTAGACTATTGAACAAAATAATTTTATGAATTTTTAAATAATTTCTTTTTGCAACAGTTCAAAAGCTTTACTAACCGTTCTATTAATTACTTTTTCTCTTGGTTGCCCAAAATTAAATTCACCAACAAACTCGTTATTATCAGAAACTAAAGCAATATAAACAATACCTACATCTTTTGTATTATTATCTGTAGTTGGTCCAGCATTTCCTGTAACTGCAATTGCATAATTTGTAGCTAGTTTTTCTTTTGCTCCTCTTGCCATTTCTAAAGCCACTTCTTTACTTACTACTGTATTTTTTTTAATTATATCTTCAGAAACACCTAATAGATTTATTTTTGTTGCTGCTGTATAAGCAACAATACTTCCTTTAAAATAAGCCGATGCACCTTGTACCGCAACCATTTTAGAGGCTATTTTACCACCTGTTAAGCTTTCTGCTGTACAAATAGTTTGTTTTCTTTTAACTAATAAATTACCAATACTTTTTTCTAAAGAGCTATTGTCATCTAATCCAGAAATAATTTCAGGAATCAAATTATATACTTCTGCTACTTTTTGGTTTAATTCTGCTTCTAAAATTGCTTTATCAATTCCTTTAGCAGACAAACGCAATCTTACTTTACCAAAAGATGGCAAATAAGCTAATTTTATATAACTTGGTAAATTATCTTCAAAATCTGCAATTCTTTCAGCAATTGTACTTTCTCCTTGCCCAAATGTCATAATAGTTTTATGCATTATAAATGGCAATTTAAATTGTTGCTGAATTTTTGGTAGTACTTTATTTTTTATCAAGCCTTTCATCTCATAAGGCACACCTGGTAAAGAAACAAAAACAGTATTATTTTCATAAAACCACATTCCTGGTGCAGTTCCATAATCATTCATTAATAAAGTTGCCTTAGAGGGTATTTGTGCCTGAGTTTTCTGTATTTCTTTAAAAGGATGATTGGATTTTTTAAACAACGCTTTTATATGCGCTATCACTTCCGGATATTCTACAATCTCATCATCTTTAAAAAATTCTGCAATTGTTTTTTTGGTGATATCATCTTTTGTAGGTCCTAAACCGCCAGTAATTATAACAATATCTACACGTTCTTGCGCTTCTTTAAAAGCATTTAAAATATGTTGCCTATCATCTTGTATTGATGTTATTTGATATACCGAGACTCCTATTTTATTCAATTCTTGACCAATCCACTGCGAATTAGTATCTACTATCTGACCAATTAAAATCTCATCCCCTATTGTTATAATCTCTGCATTCATCTAACTTTTGTTTTTTAAAATCAAAGATACAAGCCCAAACCTTATATATTTAAACCTATGCTATCTAAGTTATCTTTTATTAAGGTTGATATATCTAAGTACTAAAACAGATTTAATAAATTATTTTACTTTTATGTTAAAAGCTTCTTTTCCGTCTAATTTACCTATTAAAACATCATTTTCAGATACTTTCCCAACTCCTGCAGGGGTTCCTGTATAAATAATATCTCCTTTCTTTAAAGTAAAATACTGAGAAATATAGGCAATTAACTCATCAATTTTCCAAAGCATTGCATTGGTATTGCCATCTTGTACAATTTCTTTATTTTTAATTAACTGAAACTGTAAATTTTCTAAATCAAAATTTTCTTTAGCATAAAATTCACCAACAACGGCACTTCCGTCAAAAGCTTTCGCTTTTTCCCATGGTAAACCTTTTTCTTTGCATTTAGCTTGTACATCTCTAGCTGTAAAATCAATACCCAAACCAATTTCATCATAATATTTATGAGCAAACTTTGCTGCTATATGCTTCCCTACTTTATTTATTTTAACCAATACCTCTACTTCATAATGCACTTCATTAGAAAAAGGAGGTATAAAAAAAGGGTTTTTTCTTGGCAAAATTGCAGAATCTGGCTTTAAAAAAATAATAGGACTCTCTGGTTTCTCGTTTTCTAATTCTTCTATATGTGTTGCGTAATTGCGCCCAATGCAAATTATTTTCATTTTTTAATGATAAATTATTTTACTCTCCTGCCTCCGGAAAAACAATTGCTCTATTACCAGAAACAATTATTTGGTTATTTAAATGACATTTTACTGCTTTTGCTAAAACCAATCTTTCTATATCTGCACCTATTCTTTTTAAATTTTCTAAAGTACTTTCGTGTGTAACTGGTTCTACATTTTGTTCTATAATTGGTCCTTCATCTAAATCTTCTGTTGCATAATGAGCTGTGGCACCTATTAATTTAACCCCTCTTTCGTAGGCTCTTTTATAAGGATTAGCTCCTTGAAAAGCTGGTAAAAAAGAGTGGTGAATATTTATAATTCTTTCTGAATAATGATTTATAAATTTAGATGATAAAATTTGCATATACCTTGCCATTACAACCAAATCTACTTCATGCGAATCTAACAATTCTATTACTTGCGCTTCTTGTGCTTGTTTTGTTTCTTTGGTTATTGGTAAATGATAATAAGGAATATCAAACATATCTGCAATATACCTCAACTTATCATGATTACTAATAATCATTTTAACGTTACAATTTAAGGTACCTTCTTTATGCCTTTGCAATAAATCATATAAATTATGACTTGTGTGAGACACCATAATGGCTACATTTTTTTTCTTTCCGTCATAATTAACAGACCATTTAAAGTTTAAGGGAGTTGCCAGTTCTAAAAAACTATTTTCTAATTCTTTTTTACTGATATTGGTACCCTCTGCACTTAAACGAATTCTCATAAAATACGTATTTTCTATAGCATTTACGTATTGCTGACAACTTAAAATATTAAATCCTTTTTCAAAAAAGAAACTAGTAATTTTTGCTACCAAACCTTTTTGATCTGGACATTTTATTAAAAAAGTAACAACTTGTGGTTTCATTTTTATGTAAATATTAATCTATTTTATAAACAACTTCATTATTTTTAAATCACTAAAAAAGTTTTCTAAGGAATCCATTTTTTAGGGAAATTAGGTGCTCGTTTTTCTAAAAATGCATCTCTACCTTCTTTTGCTTCTTCCGTCATGTAAGCTAAACGTGTAGCTTCTCCTGCAAAAACTTGCTGTCCTACCATACCATCATCAGTTAAATTCATCGCAAATTTTAACATTTTTATTGATGTTGGTGATTTTGCTAAAATTTCTTGCGCCCATTCGTAAGCTGTACTTTCTAATTCATCATGAGGTATCACCGCATTTACCATTCCCATTTCATAAGCCTCTTGAGCAGAGTAATTTCTACCTAAAAAGAAAATTTCACGTGCTCTTTTTTGACCAACCATTTTTGCTAAATACGCAGATCCATACCCTCCATCAAAAGAAGTAACATCTGCATCTGTTTGTTTAAAAATAGCGTGTTCTTTAGAGGCTAACGTTAAATCGCAAACAACATGTAAACTATGACCGCCACCTACAGCCCAACCTGGTACTACACAAATTACTGCTTTAGGCATAAAACGTATTAATCGTTGTACTTCTAAAATATTTAATCTGTGATACCCATCTTCTCCAACATAACCTTGGTGCCCTCTCGCCTTTTGATCTCCTCCAGAACAAAAAGAATAAACACCGTCTTTTGTACTTGGTCCTTCGGCCGATAATAATACTACACCTATATTTACATCTTCATTAGCATCATAAAAAGCATCATACAGCTCAGATGTTGTTTTGGGTCTAAATGCATTTCTAACATTTGGTCTGTTAAATGCTATTCTTGCCACCCCATTGCATTTCTTATATGTTATATCTTCGTATTCTTTAACAACTTTCCACTCAGGTTTTGTCATAATTTTGTATTTTAGAGCTCTTATTTAAAAAAATAGTATAATTTTAGTCACAAAAAATTCAAATTTATGATAAAGAAATCGATATCACTAATATTTATCTTTTTTTGCTTTACTGCTTTTTCGCAAACAGTAATGAGCACCTATTTACAATCAGAAGTTTTAAAAACTAAAAGAGATATAAAAATATTTTTACCTGATGGTTATAAAAAAGATAGTATAAAAAATTACCCCTTAGCAGTTGTTTTTGATGCAGAACATCTATTTAACTACTACATAACAAACTCTAAATACTATGCCGCCAAAGACATGGCGCCTAAACAAATTATTGTAGGTATTTCTATGGATAAAACCATTAAAAACGACACTTACTTTAATATTACAAATGGTAAATTAAATGCGGATAATATTGCTTTTTATGAATTTATTAGAGATGAATTAATTTACTACATGGAAAGTAATTTTAGAACATCTCCTTTTATTTCTTTAATAGGTGAAGGTACTTCTGCCAACTTAATTACACATTATTTAAAAGAAGACAAACCTTTTATCAACTCATATATTTGTATAAATCCTATTTTTTCTGATTATGTAGAACAAGAATTTCAGTCATATAATTTAAATAAATTTTTAAACGAAGACAATACTTTTTACCTATACATTAACAATGCTACCTCTTTTTCTGACAAAAAACAAGAGAGAATAGGAAAGCTACAAAAACGTTTAGAAAATGTTGATTTGAAGAATTTTAATATTTTAAATGACACTATTAAAACGTTAAGTAATATTTCTGTAATGAGTCAGGCTTTGCCTAGAGCAATGGATAAAAGTTTTGAGATTTACTCTCCTATTTCTAAAGAAGAATTTGAAAAAAGCATTAAACACTTATCTCCTTTAGAAGCTATTGCTTATTTAGAAAACAAATATTTAGAAATTGAATTTTTATTTGGAAGTAGCTTAGATATTAGAAAAAAAGATATTTACGCTGTTGAGAAAATTGTTATTGAAAAAGAAAACGGAGATCATTTACTAGAGTTTGGAAAGATGATTTTAAAGTTATTCCCAACCTCTCCTTTAGGTGATTATTATATTGGTAGGTATTATGAAACCGGAAGACAAATGAAAAAGGCGTTGAAACAATACAAAATAGGATACGGAAAAATGGATCCTGCTGATCCTAACGCCAATGAATTCTATGAAAATATTATACGAATTAACGGACAATAAAAAATTTAAAAAACCGATATAACTTAATAATTATATCGGTTTTTTTTATGCTTTTAATAGCTCTATTCTATCTTCTTTAATAGCTATTAACTTCTGCTTATACAAACTACCAACAGCTTTCTTAAAAGCTTTTTTACTCATTTTCATATGAAACCTAATAGCATCCGGAGAGCTTTTATCTGTTAACAATAAAAAACCTTCTCTACTCTTTTCTAACTTTTCTAAAACTTTTGCTACATCGGTATCTATAACGTTTCTAAAACCTTGTGGTCTTAAAGAAACATCTATTTTACCATCTTCTCTAATCTTTTTAATATAACCGGTAACCTCCATGTTTTCTTCCAATTCCTGAAAAACTTCACTTCTAAATAGTAACCCATCAAATTCTTCATTAATTAAAACAGTATATCCTAAACCTGTTTCTGTTTCAATTACTAACTGCACCTTATCTCCTTCTTGTAAATCCATTATTTTATATATTTAAAATATTCTTTTAAAACTAAATCATTTTCTGTACTTGGAGTAAAAACTTCCAAGATTTTTGGTTGTTCAGACACCTTGTAAAAATCTACTAATTCAGTTTCTAATTCTGCTGTAGATGCTGCTTTTTGATAACCAAAACCATACATTTTACACAAATAGTCTGCTGTTAAATTATGAGGGGTTTCAAAATAGGATGCTGCATTCGTAGTACCTGGTCCTGGTATTATTTTAAAAATACCTCCTCCTGCATTATTTATTAAAATAATTCTAAAACTACTTGGTATATTTGTATTCCATAAAGCATTGCTATCATAAAAAAAACTCAAATCTCCTGTAATAAAAACAGTTTGATTTTTACTTGCAAACGCTGCTCCTATTGCAGTACTTGTGCTACCATCTATACCACTTGTACCTCTATTACAAAACACTTTAAATGTATTATTTAATGTAAACAATTGTGCATACCTAATAATAGAACTATTACTTATTTGCAAGTTTATGTCATTAGGTAAACTTTTAACAACTTGTTCAAAAACTTTAAAATCTGAATGTTGTAATTTTTTAAAATATGCCTCATGTTTTTGCCTTCTTTTATTTCTTATTGCTAACCATTTTTTTTGATATTTACTTTTTACAGGCACTGTATATTGAGTAAACTGATTAAAAAAATCTACAGGTGTAGTTTGTATAAATTCAGACAAGCAAAAAAAGGTATTGGTGGCTTTTCTTGCATCTATATTCCAATGATGCTTTGGCGCATAATCCCTTAAAAACTTTTTTATCCTTTTAGAAACTACCATACCTCCAAAAGTTATAAGAATTTCTGGTTTTAAATCATCAAACTCTCCTGCTTCTAAAGAAAAAATTAATTGATCTATAGAGTTTATTGCTTTGCTATGGTATAAATTAGAGGTAGTTTCTGTTAATATTAATACTGAATCATCTTCAGCATAAGTATCAATTAAATTATGTAATTCTTTATCAGGGTAATTTACCCCAACTAAAATCATTTTTTTAGAAGCATTATTCCAAATATTAGATAAACTTTTATAATCTATTTGTGCATTATCTAAAGAACTTAAAGAAATATGAGGAAAATTAAATGCTGTTAATTCTGATACCGTTTCATACAAAGGTTCATCAAACGGAACATTTATATGCACAGGCCCTTGCTTAGAAATTGCAACCTGTAACGCTTCACCTATTAACTGAGCATTCTTAGTTTTAAATTTTGCATTTTCTATGAGGTTGGCAGAAAACAAAATATGATTTTTAAAAACACCTTCTTGCCTAATTGTTTGCCCATCACCTATATCTATTAAATGTTTAGGCCTATCAGCAGAAATTACCACTAAAGGAATGTTGCTATAAAAAGCCTCTGCTACAGCAGGATAATAATTTAATAACGCAGAACCAGAAGTACACACTACCGCAACAGGTTTTTTAGTTTGTTGTGCAATTCCTAATGCAAAAAAAGCAGCACAACGCTCATCTACAACACTTAATGCTTTAATGTGTTTATGATTAGAAAAACCAATAGTTAACGGAGCATTTCTAGATCCTGGAGATATTACAACAGTATCAATATTAAATTGATTACATGCCGCAATAACCATTTGTGCAAGTTCTTTTTTTGGAAACATTAGTATAAATTACAAAAGTGCAAAGTTACAAAGGAGCTTAGTTTTTTAACGCAAAAAAGTCAGAAAGTAAAAAACTTATTTTTACTTTCTGACTTAGTTTTATAAATGTAAACTATCGGCTTAGTTTCCTTTTTTGTAATCTTCTAAAAATTTAGCCAAACCACTATCTGTTAAAGGGTGCTTTAACAACCCTTCGATAGCACTTAATGGTCCTGTCATAACATCAGATCCTAATTTAGCACAGTTAACAATATGCATTGTATTACGTACTGAAGCTGCTAAAATTTGAGTTTCAAAGTTAAAGTTGTCATATACAGTTCTTATTTCTGAGATTAAATTTAATCCATCAGTAGAAATATCATCTAAACGACCCAAAAAAGGAGATACATAAGTTGCTCCTGCTTTAGCTGCTAATAAAGCTTGACCTACAGAAAAAACTAAAGTTACGTTTGTTTTAATTCCTTTAGAAGAAAAATATTTACACGCTTTTACTCCATCTTTTATCATTGGTAATTTTACAACAATCTGAGGGTTTAAAGCTGCTAAAGCTTCTCCTTCTCTAACCATACCTTCAAAATCTGTAGAAATTACTTCTGCAGAAACATCTCCATCTACTAAATCACAAATAGTTTTGTAGTGGTTAATAATGTTATCTTGCCCAGTAATACCTTCTTTTGCCATTAAAGATGGGTTTGTTGTTACACCATCTAAAACACCTAAATCTTGTGCTTCTTTAATTTGCTCTAAGTTTGCTGTGTCAATAAAAAATTTCATTTGTAAATAAATTTATAGTTTTACTAATTACTTAAGACTCAAAAAAAATCTTAAACAATTAAGCTTTTTGTTTTTATAATTAAGTTGCGAATTTACAATATTAAGAGTTATAATAAATTAAGTTTGCAAAAAATATAACTTATTTTAAAAATTCTTATTGTTAAGTTTACATTTTATAATGATTCATTAACAATTTTTCATACGCTCTATCTGGTAAAATACGTTTTAAAACAATAGAAAACTTTTCCATAAAACCACCTACTTTATAATGTATTTTAGGTGTTTTAGTATTTATTATCTTGTAAACTTCTTTAGCCATTTCTACAGGATCCATACCAGAACTTACATGGCTATCCATTAAATCTAAGTTTTCTTGGTATTTTTGTTTGTAACCAGAATTTTCAAAAACGGGTGTATGATATCTACCTGCAGCTATATTGGTTGCAAAATCTCCAGGAGCTACATTAACCACATGAATCCCTAAATTTTTAACTTCCATACTAGTAGCTTCTGTAATTAACTCTAAAGCACCTTTTGTTGCAGAGTATAAACCTCTAAAAGGCAACCCCATATAACCTGCAATAGAAGTTACGTTTATAATTACACCTGATTGTTGCTTTCTCATTTGAGGTAAAACCGCTTTCATAACATCTATAGCTCCAAAAACATTTGTATTAAAAACAGCTCGCATTTCATCTGTCGGCGTATCTTCAATAGGCCCTGTTATACCCATACCTGCATTGTTTACCAAAACATCTAATCGACCTTCTTTATTTAAAATAGTTGTTACAGCGCTATTTATAGAATCTACATTTAACACATCTAATGGTATTAAATTAAAAGGGATGTTATTATTTTTCTGAGGATTTCTACTTGTACCGTATACCTTATACCCTTTGTTGTGTAAAAAAACTGCAATTGCTTTTCCTATACCAGAAGATGCACCTGTTATTAAAACTATTTTAGACATAAATACTTGTTTTAGATAAAGTGCGAAATAACAAAAAAAAACTGATGAAAGGTAAAAGAAATCTAAATTTAGGGCACAAAAAAAGGCAAGCTACCTACATCACACTGCTACAACCTAATACCTTTGCTGCGTTCCCGCCCTGGAGGATTCAAAGGGAGCTAGTTGTGTAGAACTTGCCGAGGCAAATTTACAACCTATTTTTTGTAAAACAATTAAAAAAATGTCATTTTTTTCGTAACATTTTTAACTTACTGAATACTAATTAATTGTTTCGCTGTTTTTTGGGTTTCTTAATAAACAAGCCTACATCTGCTCGAAATCAATATATTTGTACAATTAAATAACTTTTAAGTAAAAATGACTAATCAAACAAACAGTAAAAATTTTATAGTTAATAATGGTGTAATATTAGGTGTTGCTAGTGTTATATTATCTCTTGTTATGTATGCCACAGGTAATTATTTAAACCCACATTGGATTAATTCTGTTGCATCTATAATGTTATTTATTGGCTTAATTGTACTTGGTACTAAACAATTTAAAGAAGCTAATAACGGATTACTAACTTGGCAACAAGGAGTTAAAATTGGTGTTGGAATTGCTATTATTGCAGGGTTAATTGTTGTTATATACAATTATATTTTTATGACTGTTATAGAACCTGACTTTATAGAGAAGGTTACTGCAATTCAGAACGAAAAGATGTTGGAACAAGGCTTATCAGAAAAACAAATAGAAGCAGCAAATGAAATGGGTAAAAAATTTCAATCTCCTTTAATAATGTCTTCATTAGGTATTATAAGCTACGCTATTGGTGGCTTTATTGTTGCTGCTATTACGGCTGCTATCTTAAAAAAAACAACCGAAGAGCAATATTAATAAAACATTTAAGTTTATAAATTTATAATTTCCTTAGAATTATTTTTTTATAACTTTACAGCTTACAACTTTACAATAATGTAAAATATGGATATTTCGGTAGTAATACCACTTCTTAACGAAGACGAATCTTTACAAGAATTATATGATTGGATTGCAAAAGTATTGCAATCCAATCGCTATTTATACGAAATTATTTTTATTGATGATGGTAGCACTGATAATTCTTGGTCTGTAATACAAAAACTAGCTACAGAAAAAGAAACTGTAAAAGGAATTCGTTTTAAAAGAAACTACGGTAAATCTCAAGCACTAGACGCAGGATTTGCAATAGCTAAAGGTACCGTTGTTATTACTATGGATGCAGATTTACAAGATGATCCTGAAGAAATACCAGAACTCTACAATTTAATTACAAAAGAAAACTTCGATTTAATTTCTGGATGGAAAAAAAAGAGATACGACAATGTAATTACAAAAAACATTCCTTCTAAATTATTTAACGCTGCTGCCCGAAAAACATCTGGTTTAAAACTCCACGATTTTAATTGCGGCCTTAAAGCGTATAAAAATGATGTAGTAAAATCTGTAAAAGTTAGCGGAGAAATGCACAGATATATACCTGTGTTAGCAAAAAACGAAGGTTTTACAAAAATAGGCGAAAAAGTAGTAAAACATCAGGCAAGAAAATACGGAGAAACAAAATTTGGTATAGATCGTTTTATTAATGGTTTTTTAGATTTAATTACCATTTCTTTCTTATCTAAATTTGGTAAAAGACCCATGCATTTTTTTGGGCTTTGGGGTACTCTTATGTTTCTTTTTGGTATTACCTCTGCTATTTATATAGGAGCCTCTAAATTATACCACGTATTTAAAGGCATTAAAACCATTTTAGTTACAGATAACCCTTGGTTTTATATTGCTTTAACTTCTATGATTTTAGGAACTTTATTGTTTTTAGCAGGATTTATAGGAGAGCTCATCATAAAAACAAAAACAAACGAAAAACACTATACTATTAAAGAAAAACTCAATTTCTAAATAGTATATTTGTAGATTATCAATCAAACTTTTAAACTTAAAAATAATGCAAGAAATTTTAGAAAAAGCAAAACTTTGGCTAACATCAACTTTTGATACTGAAACTAAAGCAGAAATAAACAATCTAATAACAAACAATCCTGAAGATTTAGCGGATCGTTTTTATAAAGATATGGAGTTTGGTACTGGTGGAATGCGAGGTACAATGGGTGCAGGAACCAATAGAATTAATAAATATACATTAGGTAGAGCAACACAAGGTTTATCTAATTACTTAATAGAAAATGTAAAAAAAGAGCAAATAAGTGTTGTTATAGCATTTGATTGTAGACATAATAGTAAAAAATTTGCGAAAGTAGTTGCAGATGTATTATCTGCCAACAATATTAAAGTATACTTATTTGAAGACTTACGTCCTACACCTGAGTTATCTTTTGCAGTGCGTCATTTAGGTTGTGATGCTGGTATTGTTTTAACTGCTTCTCATAACCCACCAGAGTATAATGGTTATAAAGTATATTGGGCAGATGGAGGACAAATTGTACCTCCGCATGACGGTGGTATTATAGCTAAAGTAAATGCTTTAGACTTTGCCGAAATTAATTTTAATGCTAACGAAAGTTTAATTGAAGTTATCGGTAAAAACGTAGATGATGCCTTTATAGATGCTTCTGTAAAAAACGGCTCTCTATCTAACAATATAGATCGTAAAAATCTTAAAATAGTTTTTACCTCTTTACACGGTACTTCTATTATGTCTGTGCCTGATGCTTTAGCTAAAGCAGGTTATACTGATGTTCATATTGTAGAAGAACAAAGAAAACCAGATGGAGACTTCCCTACGGTTAAATCTCCAAACCCAGAAGAACCAGAAGCTTTAGAAATGGCTACTAAATTAGCGAATGATTTAGGTGCTGACATTGTAATTGGTACAGATCCAGATTGTGATAGATTGGGTGTTGCTGTTAGAGACTTAGAAGGAAATATGAAATTAATGAACGGAAATCAAACCATGGTGGTTATGACAGATTTCTTATTAAGAAAATGGAAAGAAGAAGATAAAATTAACGGAAATCAGTTTGTAGGTTCTACTATTGTTTCTACTGAATTAGTAAACGACGTAGCTGCTAATTATAACGTAGCAACAAAAGTTGGTTTAACTGGTTTTAAATGGATTGCTAAAATGGTAAGAGATTTTCCAGAACTAGATTTTATTGGTGGTGGTGAAGAAAGTTTTGGTTACATGGTTGGAGATTTTGTTAGAGATAAAGACGCAGTTACAGCCACTCTTTTAGCTTGTGAAGTTGCTGCTTATGCAAAACAAAACGGAAGTTCTTTTTATAAAGAATTATTAGATATTTACACAAAAAACAGTTTTTACAAAGAACATTTAATTTCTATTACAAAAAAGGGAATGGATGGTGCTGCAGAAATTAAGCAAATGCTTAGTGATATGAGAAACAATCCGTTAACAGAAATAGATGGTGAAAAAATAGAAACATTATCTGATTACCAAGCATCAACTAGAAAAAATTTAATTACTGGAGAAGAAACCGTTATCGATTTACCAAAGTCTAACGTTCTTATCTATCAAACAGCTAATGGTACCAGAATTGCTGCTAGACCAAGTGGTACAGAACCAAAAATAAAGTTCTATTTTAGCGTAAATACAGCATTAGAAAATGCTGATAATGCAGAAAAAACAGAAGCTGAATTAGATGCTAAAATTCAGAGAATCATTAAAGAGATGGAATTGAATTAATGGGATATTTTAAAGATATTTTAAGGTATGAAAAAAAGTACAGAAAGTTTACTATCTTAAACATTGTATTTAACATTTTATATGCAATTTTTAATGTACTTTCTGTATTAGCTTTTATACCTGTTTTAAATATTTTATTTGGTAAAGAAAAACGAGTAATATCTAAACCAACTTATAACGGTATAACTAATATTGGAAGTTATGCCGAAGAAAGTTTTAATTACTTTATCTCTAACAAAATAGTGAGTGATGGAGAAATTAAAACACTTTTATTTATTTGTTTATTATCAATATCATTATTCTTTTTAAAAAACCTTTTTAGATATTTAGCTTCTTATGTAATTGCTTTCTTAAGAACAGGTATTGTAAAAGATTTAAGAGATAATTTATATGCTAAAATTGTAGAACTGCCAATTTCTTACTTTTCAGAAAAACGAAAAGGAGATATTATTGCTAGAATGACCTCTGATGTACAAGAGGTAGAAAACTCTATTATAAGTGCAGTACAAACCATAGTAAGAGAACCTTTAACAGTTGTTATTTCTATAAGTATTATGCTTTTTATGAGTATAAAACTTACCTTATTCGTTTTTATACTACTACCTGTTTCTGGCTTTATAATTTCATCTATAAGTAAAAAACTAAAAGCTAGTTCTGCAAAAGCTCAAGCAGAAACAGGAACTTTTTTGTCTTTTATAGAAGAAACATTAACAGGTTTAAAAATTATTAAAGGCTTTAATGCAGAAAAAATAATTGAAAATAAGTTTAACAACTCTACAGTTAAATTTAAAAATTTAACAACTAGTGTTTTTCATAGACAAACACTAGCTTCTCCTATGAGTGAATTCTTAGGATCTGCGACAATAATAGCAATATTATGGTACGGAGGATCTGAAGTTTTAAACAAAACCAGCTCTTTAGAAGCAGGTAAATTTTTAGGTTATATTGTATTATTCTATACCGTTTTAAATCCTATAAAATTAATAACCTCTACTTTTTATAACATTCAAAAAGGTGAAGCGTCTGCCGAAAGAATAATGGCTATTCTAAATACTAAAAACAGTATTATTGATAGCCCAAACGCATTCGTAAAAAAGAATTTTGACAGTAAAATTGAATTCAAAAACATTTCTTTTAAATATAAAGATGATTATGTTTTAAACAACTTTAATTTAACAATTAGTAAAGGTGAAACTGTTGCGTTGGTTGGTCAATCTGGTAGTGGAAAATCGACTCTAGCAAATCTTATCACCCGTTTTTATGATGTAAATGAAGGAGATATTTTTATTGATGGGGAGAGTATTAAAAACATCTCTAAATATTCCTTAAGAAACTTAATGGGTATCGTTTCTCAAGATTCTATTTTATTTAATGACACCATTGCTAATAACATAAAATTAGGAAATCAGAACGCTACTGAAGCAGAAATATCTGAAGCTTCTGAAATTGCAAATGCGAATGAATTTATTAAAGATTTACCGAATAAATTTGACACTAATATAGGTGACAGTGGTAACACACTTTCTGGAGGACAAAAACAGCGTTTATCTATTGCTAGAGCTGTTTTAAAGAATCCTCCCATCATGATTTTAGATGAAGCTACCTCTGCTCTAGATACAGAATCTGAGCAATTGGTTCAAACAGCTCTAGAAAAAATGATGCAAAACAGAACTTCTTTAGTAATAGCACATAGATTATCTACCATTCAGAAAGCAGATAAAATTGTTGTGTTAA